>CACYEO010000040.1 GCA_902773475.1 uncultured bacterium
GCGCGAACTGCTGCCAGGCGCGTGTCTTTCCGAACTTCCGGTCGCGGGGCGCCGCTACATAGACTGCGCGCTCGAATGCGCGCGCAGATTCCATATCGCGCTGGCGGAGGTGCTGGACTGGAGCTGGTCCGACGATCTCAGGCGCGATTTCGCGGAACCCGAGCGCGGCGAATGCCCGGTCTTCTACGAGCAGGGACGCGGCGAACCGCCGCGCGGCCTCGCCGACATCGAAGGATACGACAGCCCCCTCACCCAGAACATCGACGACGGGCTTGTCGTGGCATGGGGCCTCGTTCTCGCCACCGGACGGCCCGAAGACGCCGCCGCAAGGCCCGTAGGCGAGGAGGAGAAGCGCGTTACGCCGCCGGGCCTGTACCGCCGCGAAAACGGCGGGTGGGTCCGCCTCGCTACGGAGAACCTCGAAATCCGCGACGCGGCGTCGTGGCTCGACGTCAATCTGCGCATTCTCGGCGATCCCGGATTCTTCATGCTCCCCGGATATTCCGCGGAGAAAGGCGTGCATCTGGGGCGCAACACCGTGATGGAGCACGGAACGGAAGTGAAGCCGCCCGTGATACTCAGCGACAACACGTGGTGCGGACGGAACGTGCTGCTCGACGGCGGCGTAATCGTGGGCAAAGGCTCGTTCATAGGCCCGGGAACGCGGCTCTCGCGCACCGTGGTCTGTCCCGGCACGTATCTGGGCGACGCGCTCGACCTTGAAGACAAGATTGCGGCCGGGCGCCGGATAATCGACGCGAAGACCGGCGCGTGGACGGACATCGAAGAACCGGGCGTGGCGCGCGGCATCGGCGGCGCGCCGGCCCTCGGCTGGCTGCGGGCCGTCTGGCGCTTCATGCTGGGCGCTTCGCGCGGGAGGAGGCGCTGATGGGCATGCACGCCTACGGAGACGCGCCTGCGGCGGACGCAATCGTGGAACGCGCCATCGCCGGAATCGGCGCGGAAATCGACGCGATGTCCGTGCCGAAACTGCGCGGAGTCGTGCTCGGCGGCGGATACGCGCGCGGCGAAGGCGGCGTGAAAACCGCGCCGGACGGGTCGCAGAAACTGTCGAACGACCTGGATTTCTACGTGGTGGCCGAAGACGGCTCTTCCGCCGCCGATTTCGCCGCGATAGCCGCGTCGCTTTCCGCCGTGGCGGAACGCTGGAGCGCGAAACTTTCCGTGGACGTGGATTTCAGCCCGGCGAAGACGCCGTGGCGCATGAAGCACGACGAAGAGCGCATAATGATCCAGGAGCTGGTGCACGCGTGGTGCGACGTGGCCGGACTGCCCGGGAAGGAGCTTTTCGCGCACATCGTCCGCCGCGCGCCGCAGGAGCTTCCGTGGATGGAGGCCGCGCGGCTTTTGATGAACCGCGGCATAGGGCTGCTTCTGGCGTCCGCGGGCGGCGATCCCGGATTCGTCGCGCGGAATCTGAACAAGTGCGTGCTGGGCGCCGGCGACGCGGAACTCGTCGCCGCCGGGAAGTACGCGTGGAAGGCGGAAGACCGCGCGGCGGCGCTTGGCGACGCCATGTATTCGGCGGCGCTCGAATGGAAATTCCGCCCGCGCCCCGAAGCGCCTTTCACGCGCGGCGAAGCCCGCGCGCGCTGGCTCGCGGCGTTCGCCCGCGTCATGGACGCCGGCCGCGCGCAGGGCGCGCTGCGCCGCAGCGTCCGCCAGGCCGCGCGCTGGGTGGCGCGCCGCCGGACGCTCGGCGAATTGGGGACTTTCGGGCGCGACTGCACGGTGCGGGTGCTCGCGTCGACGGCCCGCGCCGTGGAAACAGGCTCGCCCCTTTCTCCCTCGCTGAAAAAAGACTGGGAGATATTCAACTGACTGCATCCCGTATATCGGACGCAAAGGAAAACGAAGAAAAAAGAAAGGCATCGACATGACTTGGGAAATCAAGAAAGACGGAAAAAATCTCGTGGTCGCCGTGGAAGGCCGCCTTGTGGCGGCCGGAGCGCCCGCCCTGCGCGAGGAAGTGCTCGAAAAGATGGAGGAGGGGACTAACGTCCTTTTCGACCTCGGCAAGATGGTGCACATCGATTCAAGCGGTCTTGGCGTTCTCGTGCAGGTTCTGCAGAAGGCCAAGGCCGGCGGCGGCAGGGTGGTCCTGTCCGCCCTGCAGTCCGGACCGAAGATCGTCTTCGACATAACGAAGGTGAGCAAGGTTTTCGAGATAGTGGAAAAACCCGAAGACGCGAAATTCTGACATGAGATTGAAGATTTCCGGATTAGCCGCCGTGCTCGTTCCGGCGCTTTTCGCCGTGCGTGCCGCCCCGGCGCCTGCGGCTTCCGGAGGCGCCGCCGCAGGCGTTGCGCTGTCCGTGGCGGATTGCGTCAGGGATCCTTCGCTTGACTTCTGGGCCGCGGCGGACAACGACTACTGCCGCGCGGTGATGTCCGATGTCTTCAAGAGCGCGGGCGTCGTCGCGAAGCGGATGAAATTCGGCAGGGACGGACTGGTCGACATAGACGGCGCCGACGTCATCTGCTCCGCGTTCCGCACGCCCGAGCTCGTGGAGAAGTTCGACTTTCCGGTGCAGCCGATCGGACGCATGCACATGGCGCTTTACACGACGGCTTCGCGCGCGGAGTCTATGATGTCCATGAAGATAACGGACTGGCCGCGTCTGCGCGTGGGGTACTCGCCGGTGTCGCAAGGCCCCTGCGGCGACATGCAGAGATATTTCGAGCACGCGCAGCTGAAGCCCGAGTACGAGGAGTTCAAGACTAGCGCCGGCGCGGTGGCCGCGCTGAAAAAAGGCGACATCGACGCGCTGTTCCTCTACACCCCGTTCGGCAAGCGCCCGGATGGAGTGGTGGAAATCGTGCCCATCGGCTCGCGCAACATCTACTTCGCGGTCTCCAAGAAGCGTCCCGGGCTGCTGCAGACCCTCCAGAAGGCGTACCGGGAATGCCACATAGACAACATAGACAAATACGACGCCCTCAAGGAGAAGCTCCTCGGCATCGACAGACCCGTGGAGCGCATAAGGGTTGCGGCGTACAGCCGCGGAGATCTTTTCGAGGTCTCGCCCGACGGCGAAAGGACCGGCTCGCTCGAACAGTGGCTGAAGGCGCTGTGCGGGCATACGCACTGGACGCTCGACTACGTGTACGGCGAATACGACCAGTGCGTCGAGGACGTCAAGAGCGGACGCCTCGACATCATAGGCGGCGTGAGCTTCGCGCCGTCGCGCCGCGAAATGTTCCTGTATCCGCACGCGCCCATAGGGATGCTGCGCGTCTACCTGTGGACGCACCACGGCAACTCGTACAGGCCCGGCGAGCCGTCGTCGTGGAAGGGCATGAAAGTCGGTCTCCTTTCCGGAACCGTCAGCTCCGAGCGCGTGAAAAAACAGATAAAGGATTCGAAGGCGGACATTTCATGCGTGGAGTTCGAATCCGACCGCGCAATGCTCGACGCGTATTTCTCCGGGGAGATCGACGCGTGCGTTGACATCGAGATGCCGGAGCTTGAAAACGAATGCGCGCTCCACCTCTACGCCTCCTACCCGATGTACATCTGCGTCTCGCCCAAGCGCAAGGACATATTCAGGGAACTGGAGGACGCGCTCGAGGAAATATGCGACGACTTCCCCAAATATCTGCGGATGATAAGCGAACACCACTACGGCAACCACAACGACATGGCGGCGCTCTCGCTGAAGGAGACCACGTGGCTCAACAACAGAATCCAGGAAGGCACTCCGGTGTACGTGGATTTCTCGCCGTGGCCGTTTCCGATTTTCGACAAGAAGAACGACGGCAGGCCGTGCGGCTTCACCGCCGCGCTTCTCGAAGAGATATCGCGCCGCGCCGGCGGGCTGAAGATCCTCCCCCTGCCCCAGACCGGCATACAGACCGCCGAAGCCAAGTTCATGCGCGGCGACACGCAGCTGTGGGTGCCCTACCCGGAAAAGGCCGGCAACGCGGTGTACGGCGCGAAGTCCGTGTTTTCGCTGCCCGTGCCGATGAACGCGGCAAAGACGCTCGGATGCCGCGATCCGTATCTTGAATTCGAAATGTTCGCCCGCCCGGACACGCCCGAAGAGCTGATATCCATACTCCGCAAGGTGATGGCCGGCATAGACCAGGAGACGGTGAACGAAATGTTCAACGCCGCCATGGCCGAGCGGCGCATCGTCCAGCGCGTGTTCGGGATGACGGCGGAAGAACTCCTCCAAGACGCCGCGATAGTCGGCGGCGGCGTGCTCCTGCTTGCGGCGATCTACGGCGCGGTGATGATAGTGCTGCTCAAGCGGGAAGTCCGCCGCGCCGACGCGGCGGCGGAAGCGGCCGAAAGGCACGCGCAGGCGAAGACTCGGTTCCTCGCCATGATGTCGCACGAACTGCGCACTCCGCTCAACGCCGTCATCGGTTTCGGCGAGTTCCTCGCCCGCGACGACGTCGAAGAAGACAGCCGCCGGAAATACACCAACGGCATACTGCTCAGCTCGAACGCGCTTCTCGAACTGATAAACGACATCCTAGACCTTTCCAAGCTCGAAGCCGGCGCGATGGAAATGCGCAAGGGCGACTGCGACTTACTCGCGCTGCTCGCCGAGCTGCCGGCGATTTTCGGCTACCGCGTGCAGAGCCACGGCGTGAAGCTTGTGATAGACGCGCCGCCCGAAATGCCGCATTTCGCGCTTTCGCGCCAGGGCATGCGCCAGATACTCATAAATCTCGTGGGCAACTCCGCCAAGTTCACCGAACAGGGCGAGATAAAGGTGGCGGTTTCGTGGGATGCCGCGTCCAAGACCCTGGACGTGTCCGTGAGCGACACGGGCATGGGCATGTCGAAGGAGAAGATGGCGCACCTCTTCGACCCGTTCGTGCAGGACATCAGAAGCCGCATGCACACGAACGCCGGCGAAACGAAAGGCACCGGGCTGGGCCTGCCGATCGTGAAACGAATGGTGGAAGCCGCCGGCGGAACGATAACCGCCGAAAGCGAGGAGGGGAAGGGCACGGTATTCAGGATAAAGATCGCCGGCCTCGAGACCATCGCGCCGAAGCAGACGGCGGAGGATGCGAAGCCTGCGATGCCGCAGCACGTGCCGCACGACGTCCTGGTTGTGGACGACATGGTTCTGAACCGCAAGATACTCGGCATCCACTTGAAGAACATCGGCGTTGACACGGTGCGTTTCGCGGAGAACGGCAGGGAGGCCTTGAAGGCGATGGTCGCGTGGAAGCCGGACATAGTCCTGACCGACATGTGGATGCCGGAGATGGACGGGACGGAACTTGCGCGCGCCATGCGGAAGGATCCGTCGCTCGCGCACATCCCGGTCGTGGCCGTCACCGCCGACGTCGATGTAGGCTCCACCTACGACATGTCGCTCTTCGCGGAAGTGATTTCCAAGCCGGTGACCGGCAAGAAACTCCACGCGCTTTTCGCGTAAGGCCCATTGCCCCCGGCGCCATCGCGTAAAACGTCTCGCGATGTCGCTCCCTTGTTGTCGTGTGCTTGTTGTTGTCCAGGCGCTCCGCGCTTCCAGGAATCTAGAAGCCCTGGAATCCTAGACCTAGAAATCTAGAATCCTAGAATCCTAGAAATCTAGAAATCTAGGCGGGCGCGAGACATTGGACGCGAGACGCGAGGGCGGGGGCGGCCATGCCGCAACCCAAACACTCAAAAACCCAAACACTTATAGGTACATGCCGGTTTTTGCTATACTCGCGGCGTGGCTGAAATAGAAAAATACGGGCCGCGCGACGCGGCAGTAAATCTTGTTCTGCGCGATGTGCGCATCCTCGACCCCGTGCGCGGGATCGACCGCGTCTGCGACCTTGCCGTCGCGGACGGGCGTTTCGCGGAGCGGGCCGCGCCCGGCGCGCGGGAGATCGACGCTTCCGGACTTGCGGCAGCGCCCGGACTGCGGGACGTGCATGTGCATTTCCGCGACCCCGGGACGCCCGCCGCGGAAACGAACGCGACAGGCGCTGCCGCAGCGGCGGCGGGCGGCTTCACATGCGTCACGCCGATGCCGAACACTACCCCCGCAGGAGATTCCCCGGAGTGGATCCGGTCGCTTCTGTCCCTGCGCCTTCAAACGCGCATCGCGCCCTGCGCATGCATCACGGCGGGACGCGCCGGGCGCGAACCCGCCGATCTTGAGGCTCTCGCCGCCGCCGGCGCGCTTGCTTTCACCGACGACGGATCGTATGTGGCGGACGCCGCCGTCATGGAAGACGCGATGGAGCGCGCAGCGCGTCTCGGCCTGCCCGTCATGCAGCATGCGGTGGATCCCGTCCTTCTCGGCGGCGGCGTTGTGCGCGACTGCCGCGTCGCGCGCGAACACGGACTGAAGACTATGCCGCCCGAGGCGGAAACCGCCGCCGTCGAGCGCGACATCGCCCTCTGCCGCAAGACCGGATGCGCGCTTCACATACAGCATATTTCCTGCGCAGGGACGGTCGATCTGATCCGCGCGGCGCAGCGCGAAGGCCTGCCCGTGGGCGGCGAGGCGTCGCCGCACCATCTCGCCCTGTGCGCGGACGACATCCCAGGCGACGACGCGAACTGGAAGATGGCGCCGCCGCTCGGCACGGCGGAGGACCGCGCGGCGGTACGCGCGGCCGTCGCGGACGGGACGCTCGCGCTTTTCGCCACGGATCACGCGCCGCATTCCGCAGAGGCGAAATCCGGCGGGTTCGCCAGGGCCGCCAACGGCATCATCGGGCTTGAAACGGCGCTCGCCGTCACATGGGAGGTCATGGTTCTCGGGTGCGGGATGCCGGCAATCGATTGGGCGGAGCGCTGGACGTGCGGCCCGGCGCGGCTTCTCGGCGCGGAGGCGCCTTCGCTTGCGCCGGGCGCTGCCGCGGATTTCGTATTGTTCGATCCGCACGCGGATGCGGAAGTGCGTCCGGAAACGTTTTTTTCCAAGTCGCGCAACACGCCGTTCGGCGGAATGCGTTTCGCGGCGCGGCCTGTGATGACAGTATGCGGAGGAAGGACGACCTATGAATCCGGAGATATTCGATAAAGCGTTCGCGGCTCTGCCGCAGACGTGCAGAAACACCGTGCCCGACATTGCATTCGTTCTGGGGTCCGGCTGGGGCGGTTCGCTGGAATGCGACGAGACTGTCGCGCGCGTTCCGTACGGCTCCATACCCGGCATGGGCGACGCCACGGTTCCGGGGCATTCCGGCGAATTCATCCTGTATCGCAGGCACGGCAAGACCGTCGCGGCTTTCTGCGGACGCCGCCACTGGTACGAGGGCGTCGGCTGGGAGACTGTCGTGATGAACGTGGAGCTTGCGCGCAGGATGGGCGCTGGCAGAGTGCTTCTCACGAACGCCTCCGGCGGGCTGAACCCGGCGCTGAAGCCCGGCGAGTTCGTCATCATAAAGGACCACATCAACACCGTGGGCGTGAATCCGCTGATCGGGCCGCTCGCCGAAGGATGGGGGCCGCGCTTCCCCGACATGAGCGAAGTGTACGACGCGGGGATGCGCAAGGCTTTGCACGCGACCGCGCGCAAGCTGCGCCTGCGCGTAATCGACGGCGTCTACGCTTTCACGTCCGGTCCCGTGTTCGAGACGCCTGCGGAGATACGCGCGTACGGGCGCTGGGGCGCTGACATCGTGGGCATGTCCACCGTGCCGGAGGCCATATTCGCCCACGCCTGCGGCATGAAGGTCGCGGGGCTTTCGGCGATATCGAACATGGCGGCCGGGATCGGACTGGAACCGCTCCGCCACGACGACGTCCTTGAAGCCGCAAAGGCGGCGCGCCCTGCAATGAGCGCGTTTCTCGACGATTTCACGGCGCGCCTGTAGGAGCGCGCGGCAAGCCAGACAGGAAAGGAAAACCGCACATGCACAAAATGCTCGCAATCGCTGCCGCCGCGTCGGCCGCGACGATACAGACGCTCGCCGGCGGGAAGATACCGGTCTCCGTATGGCGGGGCGAGACGTACAACCTGACGCTGCCGCGCGATGCGGCCGTCGGCCGCGCTCCGGAAGGAGTCACGCTGAAGACGGGAACCGCGAAAGCCGTCGGCTACAACGAAGTCAAGCACGGCGTCAAGAAACTCGGGCCGCGCAAGACGTTCGACGACCGCGTGGAATGGGGCGCGGGCGGGAAAGGCACGAGGGTCCTGGCGGTGACCGCCGCGCCGGATGCCAAACCCGGCGTCTACAAGGCGGGCGATCTCGAAATCACGGTTGTCGACCGCGTCCTTCCCCCTCCGCGCGAGTGGAAATACTTCCTGGACCTGTGGCAGCACCCGTGGGCGGTTTCGCGGCACAGCGGCGTGAAGCCTTTTTCGAAGGAGCATTTCGATGCGATGCGCCCGGTGTATGAACTGCTTGCCGATGCAGGGAACAAGACGCTCACCGTCACGATAACGGATCTTCCGTGGGACCACCAGTGCCATGACGGATACTATTCCATGATCGGGCGCGTGAAGGGCGCGGACGGAAAATGGAAGTTCGACTATTCCGTCTTCGACAGGTACGTGGAGTTCGGCCGCTCGTGCGGACTCGGGCCGCACATCGCCTGCTACACCATGTGTCCGTGGGGATACAAGGTGTACTGGAAAGACGCGGCGGGCGGAACGCATTCCGCCAAGGCGGTTCCCGGAACAGGCGAATTCAAGGACTTCTGGGGGGATTTCCTCGTCGATTTCTCCGCGCATCTCAAATCCAAGGGGTGGTTCGAAGACGTGTATGTCGCGATCGACGAACGCTCGCCGAAGGACGTCCGCAACATTTCGGACTTCATAAAGGAGAAGGCGCCTGGACTCAAAATCGCCCTTGCCGGAAACAAGCCGCCGTCGGAATTCAAGGGAATCCAGATCGAGAACAGCTGCTTCGCGCTGCGCAAGATTTCGGACAGGCACATCGGCGAAGCCGCCGCGCGCCGCGCGAAGGGGATGGTGACGACCTACTACGTGTGCTGCAGCCCCGAGCATCCGAACACCCTCGCCGGGAGCCCGCCGGAGGAGGCGTTCTGGCTTGGCGTGTTCCCCGCCGCGTGCGGACTCGACGGATTCCTGCGCTGGGCCTGGAATTCATGGCCCAAAGACCCTGACAGCGACGCCACGTTCGCCGAAGAGAACGGCAGGTGGTGGCCGTCCGGCGACACGTATCTCGTGTATCCGGGCGCCAAGCCTTCGCTGAGATTTCTTGAACTCAGGAACGGAATCGTCGCGGCGGAGAAAATGCGCCTGCTGCGCGAGAAGGGTCTCTACACGAAGGAACTCGACGCCGTTTCCGCAAAGTTCGACCGCAA
>CACYEO010000041.1 GCA_902773475.1 uncultured bacterium
GCGGCGCCTGCGGCGAAGCCGGAAGCGAAGCCTGCGGAAAAGCCGGCTGCGAAACCCGCGGCCAAGCCCGAAACAAAACCCCAGGCGAATCCCGCCGCGAAACCGTCCGCCCCCGCCAAACCCGTAGCGATGATTGAAAGCGCTCCGGTCAAAATCGAACGCAAAGGTCCGGACAGCAAGCCTGTAGCGGTTCCTGTGGAAGTTCCAGCCGCGAAATAAGGCGCGCAGTGCCGTTTGACATGCGCATACGCACTGCAATCGCGGCCGCCGCGGCCATCGCGGCGGCCGGATGTTCGCGTACTGCGCACCCCGTGCCTGGCGAAGCCGTCCTTTCGGTGGACGGCAATACAGTGCTCACGCGCGGCGAACTGCGAAAGATAATCGACGCCGCAATCGTCGGCGAATCGGCCGATGTTCCGGTGGAGGAGCTTCCGGCTCTGCGCACGGCCATCGCACGCCGGGCGGTGAACGAGGCGAAACGCCGCGCCATCGCCCTTGCCCGGGCAGACCGGCTCGGGATTCCGCGATGCGGCGGCGAAGACGGAAGAATCTCAGCGCTTGAAGACTTTATCTGCGCCGGCGCAGGCGGTTCGTCCGCAGAAGAACGCGCCGCGCTGCGGGCGGAACTTTCCGCGCAACCCCCGGCTCCCGGGCGTCCATCGGCCGAAGCGGACGACAGACAGCTCGACCTTTACATAAAGGGCGAAAAACAACGCAAGGCGATCGAAAAGCTTTACTCGGGGGAGGGGCTGGAAATCCGCGAAGCGCCTGTAGAGGGATTGACCGAATGAACGATTCTTCCGCAAGAGACAAATGGTCCGGACGCATGGCGTTCGTGATGGCCGCCGCGGCGAGCGCCGTCGGGCTTGGCAACATCTGGCGGTTTCCGTATCTCGCAGCAAAATACGGCGGGGGGATTTTCCTTTTCGTGTACGTGGCGCTCGCCGTCACCATAGGCTTTACCTTGATGACGGTGGAAATAGCGATAGGCCGCCGCACGAAGCTTTCGCCGCTCGACGCATACAAATCCATCGCCCCGAAGTGGCAGATCATAGGATGGCTCGGCATGGCGGTCCCCGCGCTGATAATCGCATACTACAGCGTAATCGGCGGATGGATCGTCAAATTTCTCGCCTTCTACGCCAAACGGCTTTTAGAAGCGTCCCCGTGCCCGGTAACGGTGGCGGAGTCGAAAGCGCTCTTCTCGGACTTCACCGGCGGCGGTTCGCTCCAGCCCCTTGCGTGCAGCGCGGTCTTCGCGTTCTGCACCGCGGTGCTCGTGCTGCTGGGAGTCCGCCGCGGCATAGAAAAATCGAACAAGATAGCGATGCCGCTGCTTCTCGTTCTCTGCGTCGCCGTTGCCGCGATGTCGCTGTGCCAGCCGGGAGCCGCGGAAGGGCTGGCCTACTACCTGAAACCCGACTTTTCGAAATTTTCGTGGAAGACCGTAGTCTGGGCGCTCGGCCAGATGTTTTTTTCGCTTTCCCTCGCAATGGGCATCATGGTGACATACGGCAGCTACATGCGCAAGGAGGATTCGATCCCGAAATGCGTGTTCAGGATCGAATTTTTCGACGCATTGGTCGCGTTCCTCGCCGGACTGATGATAATCCCGCCGGTTTTCACGTTCCTCGGCGAAGAAGGGCTGAAAAGCGAAGGCCCCGGACTGATGTTCATTTCTCTGCCCGGAGTGTTCGGAAAGATGACGCTTTTCGGCGCGTCAATCGGCGATGTCGCCGGGCTTCTGTTTTTCGCGCTCGCCTTTTTCGCGGCGCTCACTTCCAGCGTAAGCATAATGGAAACCGTGGTTTCTTCACTGCGCGACAGGCTCGGCCTTGGACGCACGGCGGCGGGAATGATTGTCACGATATACATGTTCGTCACTCTCGTCCCCAATTCGCTCTGCTTCGCGAATGGCGGCGTCTTCTCATGCGAGATTCTTCCCGGAATGCGTCTACTCGACTTCTGCGATTTCGCGGCAAACAACATATTCATGCCGCTGTGCGCGTTCTTGACATGCGTTTTCGCGGGATGGTGCATCGGGCCGAACTGGATAGTGCGCGAAATAGGAATCAGAGAGGGGCGATTCCGCCTTGCCCGTCCTTTCGCTTTCATGGTCAAGTATGCCGCGCCTGCGGCCATCGCGCTGATTTTCACTTTCTACATTCTCAAAGAACTTAAAATAGTGGAAATGTAATAGGGCAACAGAAGAAAGATCCGTGAAAATGAAAACGACAAAAACCGCGCTGTCGGCGATCGCCGCGATAGCGTTGTCCGCCGGCGCGGCTGCGGGAATCGACGACTGCGCTCCGGAAACGTGGTTCCACTTCATCGGCGGAAACGTTTCGAAGGAAGGCGTCGCCGCCGACATCAAGGCGATAGCCGACGCCGGTATAGGCGGAATCCAGCTTTTCCACGGGCAGTTCGGAAGCAAGTGGCCCGGGACCGGCGAGCCGATAGCGTGCCTCAGCCCGAAATGGGACGACATAATCAAATTCACGGCGGAGGAATGCGCCAGACGCGGCATCAAGTTCAAGATGCAGAACTGCCCCGGCTGGTCGATGAGCGGCGGCCCGTGGATTTCGCCGAGGAACGCGATGCGGAAA
>CACYEO010000042.1 GCA_902773475.1 uncultured bacterium
TCCGGAGGGCTTGACGAACGAAGAAATCTCGCGCGACCTGACGGCGCGCACTTTCACTTTGCCCGACGTCCTGATCTGCACAAAGCGGAAGCCGTGGTAGACGAAGCGCGGATGCCACTTTTCCACGCCCTTACCGGAAAGCGTGTATTCGTCGTGCTGGCTCGGCATCGGACCTTTGCAAAGGCTTACGCACTTGCCGGAGAATCTCTTCTTTTTCCTGTCGAAAGTCTCGTTGTAGTCGATGGTCACTTTCGCGCCGGCCTCGCCCTCGACTTCGATTTCGCACCATCCTGCGAGATTGCGGCGGAAATCGTAAACCGTCCCGTCCTTGCCGAGATCGATTTTTTCGACGGGGTCGAAAACCTCCCCGAGTCTGCAAGGAACGGAGTCGTCGGGCGACACCTTCGCCATCGGAGTTTTTTCAAGAACTGCCGCCGCGCGGAGATTGTTCCTCGTCCCCTTGCGCCTTGCATCGCAGTATTCGCCCGCGCGGAGGGCGGAGAAAACGGTCGCCGTATCGTAAACCTGCCAGGAACCGTCGGAAACGGCTGCCGTCCTGCCGTCGATTTCGATCGTCCCCTTGAAAGACGGCGGAACCTCCTTGTGCCAGCGCGCGTCCTTGAAGCCCCAGACTTCTTTCGGGACGGCGCAGCCGAACCAGCCGTTCGCGACGTCGATTTCTATTTCGTTCGCGCCGGGTTTCAGAAGCGCCGTTATGTCGCGTTCCACTTCGGAAATGCGTCTGTCGGGCTGGCAGGTGACGGGTTCCAGCACGTATCCGCCGGCCTTGACGCCGTTTACGCGAAGTTCGAACCAGCCTGCGGCGGCGATTTTCGCTACGGCCTTTTTGGGCGCGGCGCCGAGCGTCACGGTCTTGACGAAGCACGGCACGGGGTCTGTCGCATTCCATGCGTTCCTTTGCGCGGGGCCTATCCATTGAGGCTCCGACGCGAAGGCGGAAAGGGCGAGAAAGGTGAAGACGGGCGGAAGGTGTAGATTTTTCATGGCGCGTATGATACCAAATATTCGCCGTCTGCGCCGTCCGTTCCAAATCCGTGCTGGAAATTTCCGCGGCGGCGTCATCGCACTTGACTGTCATGCGGCGAAAACCTATACTTCAAACGCTTCCCAAACCTTTTTCAAGGAACCCGGAGATGAAAAAACGTATTCTCGCGCTCGTCGCCGCAGTCTGTTCGGTTGCTCTCGCAACCCATGCCCAGGAACAGGAGAAGACCGAGGAGTCTCTTCCGCCTCCCCAGGAACGCGTGACAAAAGCGCCCTGGCCGGTCTGGCTGCAGTTCAACTCCACCGAAAATCTCGATATCGTCGGCGTTCGCTTTAATATTCCATACGGAGTGTGCGACGAGGTGACCGGGCTGGACATCGGCTTCTTCGGCCGTACGCGCAATCTCTACGGCATCCAGGCGAACATACTCCGCAACGACGCTTCGGACGCGCTGGCCGGCGTGCAGATCGGCATCTGGAATTCGGCCGGGCGCACGGAGCCAGTCTCCGTGCAGTGCGGCCTCTGGAACGAGGCGGGATCTTTCACGGGGGTGCAGATCGGCGCGATAAACGTTGCAGGCTCGGGCGAAGGTTTCCAGGTGGGGCTGATCAACCGCTGCGAAACGCTGCACGGATACCAGCTTGGCGTGTTGAACGTGATACGCGACGGCAATATCAAGCTGATGCCGATCCTGAACATCGGGTTCTGACGCTTTCGCATGACTTTCCGCCGCTGGCTAAAGCATAAACGGATCTGGCTCTATTCCAAAATCGTGCGCGATTCCGGCTCGCCAGAGTCCGTGGCGCGCGGCTGGGCGATCGGCATGTTCATAGGATGCACGGTTCCGTTCGGCGCGCAGCTCGTCGTTTCCGTTCCGCTCGCGATTTTCATGAAGGCCAGCAAGGTCGGCGCCGTGGTCGGAACGTTCATAACCAACCATTTCACGATCTTCTTCATATATCCGGCGCAGGTGTGGGTCGGTTCCAGGCTTGCAGGGGGAAGCCTCGGCTACGCGCAGATCAAAGAGGTCATGGGGCGGGTTGTGGAAGAGCAGTCGTGGGACTCCCTCCTCGCTCTCGGCGGCGAGCTGACTGCGGCGTTTTTCATCGGGGGGTTTGTCCTGGCGCTCGTGTGCACCCCTGTCACGTATTTCGCCGTTCTGCGGAGCGTGCGCCTGCACAGGGCGCGGCGCGGGCGGCGTGAAAACGCGCTGCGCGATTCTCCGGGAACATGAAAGAACTGTCAATCGCCCTTGTGAAACTTTCCGGCGGGCTGGGGATGTTCCTGCTGGGAATGAAGCACCTCTCCGAAGGCCTCCAGGCCGTCTTCGGGCCGGTTCTGCGGATGACTGCGCCGTCCGGGAACCGCGGAACCGCCGCGGGGATCGGCTCTGGACTCGCCTCCGCCGCGATAGTCCAGTCTTCGGCCATTGTCACCGCGATGCTGGTGGGCTTCGTATCGACGGGGATGATGACGCTTTCCCGTTCGGTCAGCGTGATTGCCGGCGCGAATGTCGGCACCACGGCGACGGTCTGGATGCTTGCGCTTGTCCCGTCCCCGTGGATTGCGGGGCTTGGCGGGTTCGCCGCCGGGGGCGCGCTGTATTTCTTCGTTCGCCGCGCGTTCTGGCACGACGCCGGGCTCGCCGCGCTCGGATTCGGGCTTGCGATGCTTGGCTTCCATTTTCTTTCCGCCGGGATAGGCGCATGTCCTCTGGCGCCGGCGTCTCTGCCCGCGGCGGATTCGTTCGCCGCAGTCCTTGCGGCGGCGGCTGTCGCGGCGGCTGTCGCGGCGGCGATACGCTCTTCCGCCACGATCGCGATAGCCATGCTCCTTTCCGCGCACGGCGTTCTTCCGGTGGAGACGGCCATAGCCGCGCTGCTCGGCGCAAACGTCGGCACCACGGCGGCGGCGTGGTTCGCGGCGGCCGGCGGCAATTCGGCCGCCAAGCGCACCGCGCTCGTGAACACGCTTTGCAACGCGGCAGGCTCGCTTGCGCTCGCGCCGTTCGCGGCGCCGTGGCTCGTCCCGTTCTTCAAATCGCTTCCGTCCGGCCTGCCTCCGCCGCTCGCCGTTGCGCTTTCGATTGCGGCGGCGGACACGGCTTTCGCGGTAATGCGCGGCGCGGTGGCGCTCCTCTCCGCGGGATTCCTCGCGAAACTCGCGGAAAAGGCGTTCCCCGCGCCGCCGGAGGAGAAGCCGCACCTTTCCGCGCTGAACAGGCGCGCGAAGCAGTCGCCGGTGATCGCCTGCGAACAGGCGCTTCGCGAGGTCGCGTTCATGGCGGAGAGCGACATGGAGCTGTTTTCCGGCATTCTGGCGGTTCTCGAAGGGCGCGACGCGGACGGGCGCATCGCGGAGCATATCGCGCACCGCGAGAACGTGCTCGACAACGTCCAGCGGGAAGTGACGGAGTTCATCGGCGATGTGATGAGCGCGCGTCTTGCGGCGGACGTCGCCGTGCGCGCACGCGCGATTCTGCGCCTGTGCGACGAATTCGAGTCCGTGTCCGACGAAGCGCCGGCCATCGTAAAAGCCGCGCGGCGCATCGCCGGGGGCGGCGGCGGATTGCCTGCGGGCGCGGCGCGCGACACGATACTTTCGGTGCACAGGCGGGTGCAGGCCTACGGCGGGCGCGTGTCGTCCGCGCTCGGCTCGCCGCATCCGGAATCGGCCCTGTCCGGATTCGCCGCGGAGTCGCGCGCGCTGCGCGTCATGGTCCGGGACGCCAGGCAGTCCCTGCTGGCCGGAATTTCGTCTGACGCGTCCGCGCCGCTGCGCACGCTGGCGGAGCTTGACATCCTGAATGCGTACTCCCGCGCGCGCGCCTGCTACACGAACATCGCCGAAACGATTCTCGGCGGCAAGGAAAGCGCGAGGACCGTGGAATGAACCTGCCGCCGCGCAAACCGGAGATACTCGCCCCCGCCGGCGACATGACATGCCTCCAGGCGGCGTTGGACGCCGGCGCAGGCGCAGTGTACCTTGGACTGGGCGCGTTCAACATGCGCGCCCGCTCGTCCGCGAACTTCTCCGCAGAGGAACTGCCCGAGGCTTCGCGCCGCTGCCGCGAGGCGGGCGCAAGGCTGTATCTCACGCTGAATTCGATCCTGTTCGAAGGCGAACTTGCCGGAGTGGAGCGCACCGTGCGCGACACGCGCCGGTTTGTCGACGCTTTCATCGTCTCCGATCTGGCGGCGATGCGGATATGCCGCGAATGCGGAGCCGCGTTCCACGTGTCGACGCAGATGTCGTGCTCCAACTCCGTCGCAGCCGCCGCGCTCCGCGAAATGGGAGCGTCGCGCGTGGTGCTCGCGCGCGAATGCACGCTTGCGGAAGTCGCGGAAATCGTCCGCAAAAGCGGCATCGAAGTCGAAACGTTCGTCCACGGCGCGCAGTGCGTGGCCGTCTCCGGCAGATGCTTTCTTTCCCATCACGCGTACGGGAAGTCCGCAAACCGGGGCGAGTGCCGCCAGCCGTGCAGGCGCGAATTTCTCGTGACGGCGGTCGACCGCTACGGACGGCCGGGCGCGGTGGACGCCGGCCGCGACTCTCCGCCGGAGTTTTCCGTAGGTCCGCACACGGTGATGTCCGCCAAGGATCTCTGTTCGCTGCCGTTCGTCGACAAGCTGGCCGAGGCCGGGATAGCGTCTTTCAAGATAGAAGGCCGCGCGCGGAATCCCGAATACGTGCGCGCGACGACGCTCGCCTACCGCAGGGCGGTAGACGCGGTGTACGATGGATCGTTCGGCGCCGCGCTCGCGGAGGAACTCCAGCGGGACGTCTCGCGCGTCTTCCACAGGGAATTCTCTTCCGGTCTTTTCCACGGACGCCCCGGCGCGGACCAGTTCACGGACAAGGAAGACAGCGCCTCCGCGGTCGTGAAGCGCCATGTGGGGATCGTCGCGGACTATTTCGTGAAGGCGGGAATCGCGCAGGTGCAGGTGCAGGACGCCGCTCTGCGCACGGGCGACACGATCCAGATCCACGGGGCGTCCACCGGAGTGGTGGAGCTGAAGGTTCCGCCGCTGCGGCGGGACGATCTGGAAATCGCGTCCGCCGGGCGCGGCGAATGGGCCACGTTTCCGTGTCCGCGCGTGAGGCGCGGGGACAAAGTATTCAAACTGGATGAACGCTGACAAAGGTGTAGAATGGTTTTCCATATCGGCAGAATCGTCTGGGCTCTCGTCAATCCGCTTTCCCTTGCCGGAATGCTGCTTATCGCGTCGCTGCTGTTCCTGTGGCGCAAGAGGCCGCGCCGCGGTTTCTGGTGCGCGGCCGCGTCGTTCGGGACGCTCGCGTTCTTCTCGTCGGGGCTTGCCGTGTGGCTGCTTGGAATGCCGCTCGAATCGCCGTATCTGCCCGAAAAGCCTGCGGAGGAATATCCGGCGGCGGACGCGATACTGCTCCTCGGCGGCTCGATAGGGCGCGTAGACTCCCCGGAACTCGCCTATCCCGATTTCAATTCGGCGGCCGACCGCGTGTGGCACGCCGCGCGGCTGTATCGCGCCGGAAAAGCTCCTGCGGTGATAATCAGCGGCACGAACGATCTCGGCTCCACGTCCCTGGCGCTGTCGCATCTCGGCGTTCCGTCCTCTGCGATACTTGTGGACGGCAAATCCAGGAATACCGCGGAAAACCTGCAGTACTCCGCGGAGCTCCTCGGCGGCGAAGAGCGTTTCCGCGGCCGGAAGCCGCGCGTGCTGCTCGTGACATCCGCCTGGCACATGCGCCGTTCCATGCTGCTCGCGCGGCGCGAGGACGTGGATGCGGTCCCGGCTCCGTGCGACTATCTCGCCGCGCCGCACTTCATATCCGCCCGCGACGACGGAACCTGGACCGTGGTCTGCGAGGCGCTCCGCATGAATACGGACAATCTTTTCAATTCGTCCATCCTGCTGAAGGAATGGATCGGGTGGCTGCAGAAAAAACTGTTTTAGGGAAATCGCGCGCGTGACGGTCTGGATTGCAAATCCTTTCGACAATCTTCCGGACGAAGGAACGCGCCCGCAGCGCTACGCGGCATTCGCAGAGGCTTTTGCGGCGGCGGGGCACGAAACCGTGCTCTGGTCGTGCGATTTTTCGCACGCCCGCAAAGAGCGCAGAAACTTGTCGGACGCGATCCGCCGCGATTGGACGCTGCGGCTCGTCCACGTGCCGGAATACAGGCGCAACGTTTCGTTTGCGCGGTTTGCGTCGCACCGCGCGTTTGGCAGAGCCTTCCTGCGCGAGGCGCGCGAAGCCGTCGCGTCCGGCGCGCTGCGCAAGCCGGATCTGGTGATCGCATCCGCTCCGCCGCTCGCCTGCGCGTCCGCGGCGGTCGCGCTGAAACGCGAGTTCGGTTGCAAAGCGTCGATCGACATCCAGGATGCGTGGCCGGAGACTTTCGCGAGGCTGCTCCCGCTTCCGTCAGCGCGTCTGCGGAACGCGTTTTCGCATATCGTGTTCGCTCCGTTCTACAGAGAGGCGCGCGCGGCGTATGCGGCGGCGGACTTCGTCACGGCGGTTTCGGAAAGATATCTGGACATCGCCATGCGCGCCGGTGCGCCGGCGGGTCGCGTTGCGCTTTTCAGACTCGGCGTTCCGCTTGGAGAAGCGCCGCGCCGCGCCGCCGGGGACGGGCCGCTGAAGGCGGTCTACATCGGCAACCTGGGACGCACGTACGATATTTCAACGCTGATTGAGGCCGTAGAGCGTTTCCCCGGCGCCACGCTCGACATTGCGGGCGACGGGCCGTGCCGCGGACGCGTCGAAAGGGCTGTGTCGCGCTGCGGCAGGGTGAGATACCGCGGCTATCTCGGCGGGCGCGAACTGCGCGCACTGCTTGAAAAATGCGATCTCGGCATCGTCCCGATGCGTCCTGACGCTTTCGTAGGCGTTCCGGGAAAGCTTGCCGACTATGCGGCGGCGGCGCTTCCTGTGGCGAGTTCGCTCGGCGGGGAGGCGGCGGAGATGATTGCCGGGTACGGCGCGGGATTCCGGTATGAATACGGAAACCGCCGCTCGCTTGAAGAGGTTTTTGCAAAAGCCTCCGGAGACAGGGCGATGCTTGCCGCCGCCGGATTGCGCGCGCGCGAAATGGCGGAAAAGGAATTCGACGCCTCCCGCATCGCTGCGGAATTCGTCCGTTTTACCGTATCCGCAGCGCTTTGACGGCCGGCACGCCCGGTCCGGACGGCGGTGCCCTGCCAACTCAAACCCTCAAACATCCAAACACTCAAACCCTTTCCCCCTCTGTGTGCGCTTGAATTTGCACATGGGTGAAATGTGCAGATGCGCCCGGAATGTCTGTAAAAGATGTTTGCGCTTGCATTGTGTATAGCAAAAGTATACACTCTTTACACTGTTTTCTTTTGCACACGGAGGATATTGAGAGATGGATACGAAAAAAGCGTTTTATATGCTGCTTGCGATGCTTTCCGCAGGCATTCTCGTCGCGTCCGGCGCTTCGGAGACGGGACTGCTCGGTCAAGGCGCGAATCCCACCGACGGGGATTTGGCCGGAGTCGGAGGACCCGCGAGGGATGCGGAAAAGAATGCGAAACCGCGCATCGTTCCGCGCGGGAAGGCAAAGCCCGCCAAGTCCGCGAAGAACGGGAAAAGCCAGAACCGGCAGGATAAACAGAAAGGCAAATCTGGGAGTTCCGGCAGCAAAAACGCCAATTCTTCCGGTCAGAAAATCGGCACCATTGATCATATCAAGATAATCGGGGCGGACGATTTCGCCAGCAAGCACCATATTCCCAAACGATTGCGTGAAGCGTTAAATGCGACCTTGAAGGATCGCAAACAGAAGACAGCGAGAATCCAAGATGTCAACTACGCATGTTCGAGTGTTTTAGAAGCGCTGAGGGAAGAGGGTTGCCTTTGCTATTTTGCTCAATTCAATACCGGTGAGGAAGACATAGAGAGAGCAGGCGGGCAATTATACGATCCAGCGACGAAGACCCTTTCTGTGATTCTCGACGAATGTCGCATCGGAAAATACGAGGTGGAATTTGTTCCGTGGGATCTCACAGGGGGCGGAGAATCCGGCTCTGGCGCGTACGAGCCGCGGTGGTTTTCCAAAGAGCAGATAGAGCGGAGGTTTGCCGGCTCCGTCGCGGAAGGCCAGCCGTTCGACTATGCACAGTTGCGGAAGGTTCTCGCAAATGTGAATTCACACCCTGATTTGATTGTCGATACCATGATTTCGCTGACGAATCGCGAAGATTCCGCCAATGGCATCGATGCTGTACGTACGAGGCGTGCAGATATTGGTCTCAAGGTCCGCGAGAAGTTCCCGCTGCACGGAATGCTTGAAGTAAACAACTTCGGGATGAAAGACATTGAAGAATGGCAGACCGTGCTGTCCGCCCAGTACATGAACCTTACGAAGCATGACGACGTGCTCACGCTGTCGCCGTCCATCAGTTTCGGGGCGGAGCTGAA
>CACYEO010000043.1 GCA_902773475.1 uncultured bacterium
ACGCGTTTCTGGTGGGCCGCCTCCTTCTCCGCGGCCTCCTGCTTGCGCTTGCGCCTCTGCGCGCGGTCCACTATGTCCCTGTCGAAAGACTCAAGACGCGTCTTCAGCACGGACGCCTTTGAATAAAGATCCTTGTATTCGGATTCCGTGTTGCCGAGCATTTCGGTTATCGCGGACGCGGTCGTTCCCGCGGCCTGCGCCGACGCGGGCGTCACGGGAGCGGACACCGTTGCGTCGTAGTTTTCGCAGAGCGCGTTGAACTCCTTCTCGCGCAGACGCAGCTTCAGGAGCCGCAGTTCCACCTTGTGCCCTTCGCTCCAGTGGTTGCGGAGCTTGTCCGCAAGGAAGGAAACCTTCCGCGCCGCGCCGCCCTGCGCCGGAGCCGCCGGCGCGCCGGCGGCAGCCGCCGGTGCCGGAGAAGCGCCTGCGGTTTTGCCTTCAGCCTCCTCGCGCGCCTTTTTCTCGGCAAGGGCCTTGGCTATGCGATCCTGCACATCCGGATCTGCGGGGTCTTCGTCGGGTCCCAGGCGCGTAGGATCGTCGGCCAGTCTGCGTTCCGCCGCGATGCGCGCGTTTTCCTTGGACACGCCGTCGACGTCCGGCTTTCCTTCTTCGCCCTTGGCCTCAGGCTCGGCAGTTCCGTTCGCCTCGCGCAGCTGCTTCCTGGCCTCTGCAAGATCCTTAGGCTCGGGGAAACGGAGGAACGGGGCGTCCTGCGGCGAAAACTCCGCGAGGTTTTTCGTGGAGCGCTTCAGCGCCTCGAGCGCGTCGGAAACGGCTTTTTCCTGTTCGTCCACGAAGTATTTCATCTTCTCGCGGCTCGCCGCGACGGACTTGTTGTTTTCCCTGATGCTCTCGCGCGCCTTGGCATTCACTTCCTCGGTGTTGTCTTTCGGCTTGAGGGCGAGCCACATCACAAGCCCGAAAACGGCGAGTGCGCCTAAAATCGATCCCGCGACGATGCCAACCTTCGCGCCGGGGCTCATTCCCTCTTTCACGGCATTCACCGGCACGGCGCCGATTTCCGGCACGTCGTCGAATCCGCCGTCCGCGCCAGCGTCACCGGGCGCCGAAGCCGCGCCCAGGCGGGAGAGTTTCAGCTGCATGCGCTGCCCGGCGGGGCGGGAAGGAGACTTCAATACGATTTTCTTTCCAGAACCGAGGCCTATCTTGCGCCCCGACTTGGCGGCTTCGGAAAGATACCTGTTGATGTCGCCGATGAGAGATTCGTACGTGGGGTAGCGGCGCGCGGGATCTTCTTCGAGCATGCGCATGATTATCGCATCCACGGCGGGGGGGATCTCCGGGCGGATCGCGGAAGGCTTTTCCGGGACTCCGCCTAGGCGCGCCTTCACGACGGCCGCGGCGTCCGGCCCGTCGAACGGGGGCCGCCCGACAAGCCCGTGGTAGAGAGTCGCGCCGAGAGAATAGATGTCCGCGCGGAAATCTATCTTCTGCCGCTTGGTCTTTTCGGGGGAGATGTAGTACGGCGTTCCCCATATTTCGTTCGAATCGCCCTGCATGGCGGCAAGGCCGAAATCGACGAGCTTGGCGTTGCCGTCGGAATCGAAAAGTATGTTCTCCGGCTTCACGTCGCCGTGGACGAGACCGGCCTCCGCCGCGACGGAAAGCCCCGTGGCGATCTGAAGTCCGGTCTTCATCGCCCATGCCGGGTCGAGCCCGCCCGGCTCCTTTTCCATCTTCTTGTCGAGCGAGCCGTTGGGCACAAGCTCCATCGCGATGTAAGGCTGGCCCTTTTCGGTTCCGAAAGAGTATATCTGCGCGATGTTGGGGTGGTTGAGTTTTGCGGCCGCCTGCGCCTCGCGCTGGAAGCGCGATGTAAACTCCGGGTCGTCGCCGAGTTCCTTCAGCATGACCTTTATCGCCACCTGGCGGTCGAGCATTTCGTCGCGGCCCAGATACACGCCGCCCATTCCGCCGTGCCCCATCGTCTTCAAGAGCAGGAACTGCCCGAAACGCGCCGGGATTTCGAATTCCGCGCCGCAGGCCGGACAGGAAACGGGCGTGAACGGCTCTATGCCGCCGGTATCCATCTCCGCGCCGCACGCGGGGCACGCGGCGGTTTCCACGGAGCCGGCGGAAATGCGGATCTGATGTTCTTTTTCTTCCATTGCCAGTCACCTCTATTTTATGAATCCCCGGCGCGGCGAAGTAAACGGCCAAAAGACGAATGACGCGCGGCCTACGAGTTTGCGTCCCGGAACCGGACCCCAGAAGCGCGAATCGTAGCTGTTGCACTGGTTGTCGCCGCAGGCGAAGTATTCGTCAGGCCCCAGTTCCATCGCAACTTCCGGCGAATGCAGCGCGCCCTCGTTCACATACCCGGCGTAAGGCGGCGCGCCTTCCATGAAGGACTCGCGGCGCGATATCTGGCCGATGCGCTCCGGCTCCGAAAGCGGCTTTCCGTCGGCGATGAAGCGCGGCGCGTCGATCGAAACGGTCTCGCCCGGCATGCCGGTCATCCGCTTGATGTAATGGGTGTCCTGCTGCAGACCTTCGATGCCCGTAGTGCCGAACACCATCACTTCGCCGCGGCGCGGCCTGCGGAAATTCCAGGCGAAGCGGTTCACGAAAAGGAAGTCGCCGGGAATCACGGAGCCGCACCACAGCGTATCTCCGGCGCGGACGCTCTGCCCGGTCTGCACAGTCACGTAAAGGCGGCCCTCGCCGTCGCGCTCTTTGCCGTCCGGGCCGACGCCGCGCAGGGCGGCCGGCACGCGCACCATGCGCTCCACGGGACGTCCGTCCGCGCCCGGCGCGGAAACGCGGGCGTCTCCGTTCACGACCGCGTCCATCGGCACTTCCCCGGCGTCGTTCCCGGAGACGAGCACGCGGCACATTCCGTCGTTGCGCGGCTCGAGGCGCACGATGCCGGAGCACGGAGCCTTGATCGTGACGAACCGCTCGCCCGTGACGGCCCACTTGAAGAACCTCAGCGGCTGCACGTCCCACATCGTGGAATCGTCCGGGCGCGCCGGGCGCGAATGCATTCCGTACAGCGTGGGCTGCATGGAACCGGTAGGAATGTTGAACGGTTCGAACCAGTACGCGCGGAACGCCATCGCGACCGAGATCGAAACGACCAGGATGTCGAGCCATTCGCGGAGCCCAGCGAAGGCGCGCGGCGGATCGAGGCGCCGCAGCAGCGCGACGGCGGCTTCGCCGTCGCGCGCGGCGACCGCGGCCCGCAGCGCCGCAGCATCCTCCGGCGCCAGGACGTCTTCGTTCGTCCACAGGAAAACGCGCGCCGCCGAAATGCGCGCCTTGAGCGCTTTGCGCAGCCTGCGCCTCTCGAAAAAACCTTTTATGCGCCCGACCATTTCAGTTTTCCTTCGCCGTGCCTTTCAAAACCGCGATGAAGGCGGACTGCGGCACGTTCACGTGGCCGAATTCCTTCATGCGTTTCTTGCCTTCCTTCTGTTTCTTCAAAACCTTCATCTTGCGCGTGACGTCGCCGCCGTAGAGCTTCGCTAGCACGTCCTTGCGGAACGGGCGTATGTCCTCGCGCGCGATGATCGTCTTGCCGAGCGCGGCCTGCACCGGGATCTTGAACTGGTGCGGGGGAATGGCGTCCGCAAGCGCCTTGCATATCTGCAACCCGCGCGCGCGCGCCTTGTCGCGGTGGACCATCGAAGCGAAGGCGTCCACGGTCTCGCCGTTCAGCAGCACGTCCATCTTCACGATGTCGCTCTTCTGGTAGCCCGCCGGCTCGTAGTCCATCGAAGCGTACCCGTGCGACACGGATTTGAGCGTGTCGTGGAAGTCGATCAGTATCTCGTTCAAGGGCAGCGTGCAATTCACCATCACGCGGCGGGAGTCGAGCGTTTCGGTGCCTTCCAGCGTGCCGCGCCTGTCCATCACGATGCGCATCACATCGCCGATCGTGTCGCCGGTTGTTATTATGCGCGCCTTCAAAACCGGCTCGTATATCGCCTCCACGAGAGTGACGTCCGGCATCAGGACGGGGTTGTCCAGCTCCCTTTCCGTGCCGTCGCGCATCTGGAGCCTGTAGACCACTCCGGGATGCGTGGAGATGATGTCCAGCCCGAACTCGCGGCGCAGGCGCTCTTGCACGATTTCCATGTGCAGAAGCCCCAGGAATCCGCAGCGGTAGCCGAATCCCAGCGCGGCGGACGATTCCGGGTGGAACGTGAATGCCGCGTCGTTGAGGTGGAGTTTCTCCAGCCCCGCCTGCACTTTGGGAAATTCATCCGTCGAAACGGGATAGATTCCGCAAAACACGGTCGGGCGGACGTCGCGGAATCCCGGCAGCGGCTCTTCGGCGCCGTTGCGCGAAAGCGTCACCGTGTCGCCGATCTTTATTTCCGAAGGATCTTTTATCGTGGAGACGAGATACCCGACCTCTCCGGCTTCGAGCGACTGCACCGGCTTCTGCGAGGGGGAGAATATCCCCGTCTCGTGGATGTTGGCGGTCCGTCCCGTGCCCATGAAGCGTATCGCGTCGCCGGCCTTTATGCGGCCGTCCACCACGCGCACATACGTGATCACGCCGCGGAACGCATCGAACACGGAATCGAACACGAGCGCCCTCGTCGGCGCGTCCGCGCCCAGGGTGCGCGGCGGCGGGATGCGCTTGACGACCGCCTCGAGCACCTCTTTCACGCCTTCGCCCGTCTTGGCCGAAATCAAAAGCGGCTCGTCCATCGGAATCGCGAGCACGTCTTCTATCTGGCGCGAAACGCCCGGAACGTCCGATCCCGGCAGGTCGATTTTGTTCAGGACCGGGATTATCTCCAGCTTCGCGTCCTGCGCCAGATACGTGTTCGCGACGGTCTGCGCCTCCACGCCCTGCGACGCGTCCACCACGAGAATCGCGCCTTCGCAGGCGCCCATCGAGCGCGACACTTCGTATGAAAAGTCCACGTGTCCGGGCGTGTCTATAAGATTGAAGCGGTACTGTCTGCCGTCGTCCGCCGTGTACATCATAGACACGGGATGGCTCTTTATCGTGATGCCGCGCTCGCGCTCCAGATCCATCGCGTCGAGCGTCTGCTCCTTGATCTCGCGCGCGGAAAGCGTCTTCGTGAGTTCGAGCACCCGGTCCGAAAGCGTGGTCTTGCCGTGGTCGATATGCGCGATGATGCAGAAGTTGCGGATGTTGTCAAGCGTCTGTGCCATATTCTTTCCGGCAGGTTTCGCGCAGGTCTGCGACCGCCGCGCGCATGTCTTGCTGTTTGAAAAGATACGATCCGGCGACGAACGCGTCGGCGCCGGCCCGCGCGGCAAGCGCGGCGGTCTCGCGGTTCACGCCGCCGTCCACCATGATGGAAGTCCCCTCCGGCGCGGCGCGGCGTATCGCGGATATCTTTGGCAGGCATTCTTCGATGAATTTCTGCCCGCCGCGCCCGGGATGCACCGTCATCACGAGGATTTCGGAAGTCTCCCCGAGATACGGAAACACGGCGGAGGCCGGGGTTTCGGGATTCACGGCGACAGCGGACTTGATTCCGCGCGCTTCGATCGCCGCGAGAGCGGCGTGGACGTCCATGTCGGATTCCGCGTGTATCTGAATCGTCTGGGCGCCGGCTTCGGCGAATGCGTCTATGTAGAGGTCCGGGCGCGTCATCATCAGATGGACGTGGCGGAAGAACCCGGGCGCTACGCGGCGCGACAGCGCGGATATCTCCGGGCTGTACGACAGATTCGGAACGAAATGGGCGTCCATTATGTCCAAATGGAGCGCATCCGCGCCGGAATCCGCCGCGCGGGAGATTTCCTCGCCGAGGCGTGCAAGATCCGCTGCAAGAAGAGACGGTAGGATTTTGATTTCCATGCGCAGCGAGTATAGAAAAAAGCCCCCCGCATAACAAGCGCAGAAATCGCCCGCAGCCTCCGGGCGCATCTGCGCAATTCACCGTCTCGCTTTTTGATAACGGGAAACAACTGTTTGAAACAACTTTCCTTTGGCGTACGCTCGTTGTTTTTTCCAGTTGTTCCGGTTGTTTCCAATCTCAAACCG
>CACYEO010000044.1 GCA_902773475.1 uncultured bacterium
CGTTAGACGAGAGACGGGAGGGCGGTGCGGCAGGGCGGATTGTCTGCCGCGCCGCAGCCGCTACCGGCTGAACGGGCGTGTCGCCGCGTAGCGGCCGGACTGCGTTTCGATTGTCGCAAGCCCGGCGGCGGCCGCGATTGAAAGAGCCTCGTTCTCTCCGACGCCCGCCGCTTTCGCAAGTGCGGCGATCGATACCGGATGGCGCGAGACGAGCGATGCGAAGGCTTCCGGAGTCGCTTCGATCTTCTCTGGCGCGCGCTCCGCGCCCGCCGGAGTGGCGCGCTCCCCGAAAACCGCGCGGAGAACCTCGATCCGTTCCTGCGGGACGGCTGCGACAGACGGATCGGCTCCGGGCCTGACCGCGGTGTTCAGCGAAACGGTGTCTGGCGAGAAATGTTCAATCTTCTCCGCGATGCGCGCGCACGCCTCTTCAGTGTCGTTGAATCCGGGGACGAGGAACACTTCGCAGTCGAGGCGGCCGGGGAACGTCTGGCGGAATTCGCGGTAGCCTTCGAGGATTTTTTCGAATGGCGCCACGCCGGGCGCGGGCCGCACGAGGCTGCGAAACGATTCTTCGTCCCATGCGCCGAGCGACACCTTTACGACATCGGCGAGTGCGGCGTCGCGTCTGACTTCCGGGAGGTCGAACAGCGATCCGTTCGAAAGCAGAAGCGAAGAGCAGTCCGTTTCCGAGCGGACAAAGCGGAAGATGTCGCCGAACGCGAGATGCAGGGTCGGCTCGCCGCTTCCGCCGGCTGTTATGAAATCGGGCGGCGGGCACGAAGCGAGTCTTGCGCGCAGGGCCGCGAGGATGTCTTCGATCGGCGGGTCGGACGTCCGCTTCGCCGTGTGGCCCTGCGGAGGGGTCTCCCCCAGCTGGCAGAACCTGCACGAAAAAGTGCAGGTTTTCATCCTTACGGGATCCACGCCGAGCGATTTCCCGTAGCGGCGGGATTCGACCGGTCCGAAGATGTACGAGGGGGCATCCCCGGGTGTGCCTGTCATTTCAAAGTCCGGACATGTACGGATTGGTCGCGATTTCCCTTGCGATGGTCGTGTCCGGTCCGTGCCCCGGGATCACGCGCAGCTCGGGCGGGAGCGTCGCAAGGCGTGCGAGAGACGTGCGCATATCCTGCGCGCTGCCGCCGGGAAAATCGGTGCGTCCGCAGGATCCGGCGAAAAGCGTGTCGCCGGTTGCGATTGTTCCGGCGGCGTGGAAGAGGAAGCATGTCGAGCCCGGCGTATGGCCGGGGGTGTGCAGGATTTCCGCCGCCAGGCCGCCGGAGGAGAGCGTTGAGCCGTCGGCAAGGTCGGGCGCTAGCGTTTCGACAGGCGCTATGCGCGGGTAGTCGGGTTCGCGGCAGTTGCGCGGGTCGGAGATCACGGCCGTCTCGCCAGGGGCGATGTGGACCGGGAGCGACGGAAACGCGCGCAGGATGCCGGGTATTGCGCCTATGTGGTCGAAATGCGCGTGGGTGAGTGCCACGAGCGACGGCGAGAGGCCGTGCGCGGCGAGTGCGGCGAGTATTGCGCGTTCTTCGCCGCCGGGGTCGATTATCCAGGCCGCGCGCGGATCTTCCCAGGCTATGATGCAGTTGGCCTCGTAGAGGCCGACGGGGATCGTCTCTATTTGCATTCAGTACTCCTCCCTGTCAGGGCAGTAGCGCAGTATTTCGCGCATGTTCGAAATCGCGATGTTGTATCTGCCGTCGCGCAGTTTTCCGAAACCCCAGCGGCAGAACGCGGAGCGTACGCCGGCCGCTTCCGCCGCCGCGAGATCGGTCCAGTTGTCGCCGACCATCCAGTCCTTGCTTTTCAAAGGCGAACGCATCATGGAAGCCGCGGCGCGCAGCGGTTCCGGGGACGGTTTCAGCTCCGGCACCGTACCTCCCCCGACGACGGCGCCGAAGAAGCGCAGCACTCCGAGGCCTTCGAGAATTTCGCGGCATGCCTTTTCGGGCTTGTTCGAAACAAGCGCGATGTTCCAGCCCCTGCGCTTGAGCTCTTCGAGGGTTTCGCGCACTCCCGGGTAGAGCGAGGTTTCGTCGAGCCAGCACGTCGCGTAGTTCGCCGCCTGGACCGGAATCAGGGATTCCGCGTCCGCCGCGCGTTCGGGGATTGCGCGTTCGAGGAGGCTGCGCACGCCGTCGCCAACGCATTCCATCACGCGTTCCACCGGCACCGGAGCCAGGCCGCAGTGCGCGCGCGTCATGTTCACCGCCTTCGCGAGGTCGGCCCGCGAATCCGCGACTGTTCCGTCGAGATCGAAGAAAATGTTCATGGCCGCGGCTTCCTCAATTTGCGGACGGCGCGCCGGATCCGCGGTATTCGCGGTACCACCGGGCGAACACGGGTATGCCTTCGCGGATGGACGTCTTCGGTTCGTAGCCTGTGGCGGCGCGGAGCTTGTCTATGCTGGCGTATGTGGCGTAGACGTCGCCCGGCTGCATCGGAAGCATTTCAAGTTCCGGCTTCACGCCGAGCGCGCCGGCGAGGGTTTCGATCACGTCGAGCAGTTTTTCGGATTTGTGGTTGCCGATGTTGAATATGTCGTAAAGCGGAAGAGAGCGGGATTCGACGACGCGGACGATACCGTCGACTATGTCGTCCACGAAAGTGAAGTCGCGCAGCATGTCGCCGTTGTTGAAAACCTTGAGCGGACGCCCGTGCAGCATCGCGTCCGCGAAAAGCGACAGCGCCATGTCGGGCCTGTACCACGGCCCGTACACCGTGAAGAACCGCAGGCCTATGGTCTGCATCCCGTAGAGGTGCGAATAGGTGTAGGCCATCAGTTCGTTCGCCTTTTTCGTGGCGGCGTAGAGGCTCACCGGCGTATCCACCTTGTCGGACTCCTCGAACGGCATTTTTTTGTTGCCGCCGTACACGGAGGACGAAGAGGCGAACACGAGCTTCGGCACGTTTTGGGCGTGTCTGCAGCATTCGAGGATGTTCAGGAAGCCTTCGAGATTCGTCTTCTGGTAGACGAACGGGTGCGTGATGGAATAGCGCACTCCGGGCTGCGCGGCGAGGTTCAGCACGACATCGGGTTTTTCGCGGCCGAAAATCCCGCGGAGGGCGTCGAGGTCGCAGATGTCGACGTCCGACAGCGAGAGGCTGCCGCGCGCTTCCGCCGCGAACCGCGAAAGAAGCTCCGATCGGTCGCGTTTGAGTTTGACATCGTAGTAGTCGCAGAAGTTGTCGATGCCTGCCACGTCCCATCCGCGGCGCAGAAACTCCTTCGCCGCGTGGAATCCTATGAATCCGGCGTATCCTGTTATCAGTATTTTCATTTTTTCGCCTGTATGTTGTTTCGCCGGCGGACGGCCGCCGCCGTGCGGTTTCAGAACGGGCAGCGTACGGCGCGGCCTTTCGAGACCTGGCGCATCTCCCCGGAAGACATGTGCGCGCATTCGGGGCGCGCGCCGGCGCACCGTTCGCGGAATCTGCATCCGGGCGGGAACTGTCCGGCCGGCGGAACGGAGCCGGGAATCGCCGCGAGGCGCCTGCCGCGCGTCCCGGCCGACGGTATCGCCTGGAGAAGGGCGCGCGAGTACGGGTGCAGCGGATTCGCGAAGAACTCCCCGGCGTCGTCGCACGTCTCCACCACCTGCCCGGCGTACATCACGGCTATGCGCGTGGCCATCTGCGACACGACGCCCATGTCGTGCGTGATAAGCAGGACGCCGGAGTTCGCGCGGTGGAGTTTTCTCATCAGCCGGAGCACCTGCGCCTGTATGGTGACGTCCAGGGCGGTGGTCGGCTCGTCGGCGATCACCAGATCCGGCTCCAGCATCAGCCCCATCGCGATCATCACGCGCTGCTGCATTCCTCCCGACAGTTCGAACGGATAGGCGCGCGAGCGGATTTCCGGATCCGGGATGCCGACTTTCGCGAGCCATTCGAGCGCCATGCCGCGCGCCGCCGCGCGGGAGACGTCCCTGTGCAGGAGGACCGTCTCTTCGAGCTGCGCGCCGATGCGGTGGAGCGGCGAGAGCGCGTTCATCGGGTTCTGGAAGATCACGCCGATTCTCGCGCCGCGGATTTCGCGCAGGCGGCGCAGGGGCATTTCGAGGATGTTTTCCCCGTCGAGCAGCACGCGGCCTTTGACGATGCGCGACGGCGGCGACGGCACGAGGCGCGGAACCGTCATTGAAGTGACGGACTTGCCGCAGCCGGATTCGCCCACGAGCCCGAGAATCTGTCCGCGGTCGAGTTCAAGCGACACGCCCTCCACGGCGGGGATCCATCCGCCGTCGCCGTTGTCGAAAGAGACGTGCAGGTTTTCTATCTTCAGAAGCATGGCGCGCTATTCCAGTTTCGAGCGCTGGCGCGGATCGAACGCGTCGCGCAGGCCCTCCCCCACGAGAACGGTCAGAAGCATCACGGTGAAAAGCGCCGCGGAGGGGAAGGCCACGAGCCACCACGCCCACCTGAACTGCTGCCCCTGCGAAACCAGGTCGCCCCAGGACGGGGTGAACGCGGGCAGGCCGAAGCCGAGGAAGTCCAGCACGGAAAGCGAGCCGATCGCCCCCATCAGGAGGAACGGGAAAAGCGTGACGAGCGGGGTGAGCGCGTTCGGCAGGATGTGGCCGAATATGATGCGGCGGTGCGGCAGCCCCTGGCAGCGCGCGGCCTCCACGAACGTGCGCGACCTGAGCCGCAGGAATTCCGCGCGCACGTAGTACGAGACGAGTATCCAGTTGAAAAGCGCGTAGCAGGCGAGCAGCACGCCGAACGAGCGCCCCACCGTGGAGCCGATGAATATCATGACGTAGAGGAACGGGATCGCAGACCAGATTTCCGTCGCGCGCTGGCAGGCGATGTCGACCTTCCCGCCGAAGTAGCCTTCTATCGCGCCGAACGCCACGCCAAGGAGCATCCCGGAAAACGCGAGCGTCAGGCCGAAGCACAGCGCTATGCGCGTTCCGTACAGGACGAGCGCGAACACGTCGCGTCCCGAAGAGTCTATGCCGAACGGATGCCCCTCGCACGGACGGAACGGGAACACGGCGTAGGAGAAGCGGACTTCGACTTCCGCCTGCGAGCCGCCGTACGGCACGGAAAATCCGCCGGGCGGCGCCGTCTTGTCCGCGGCGGCGGCCGCCGCCGCGCGGACGGCCTTTTCGATCGCGGCCTGCGTTTCGGGCGCGAGCCTCTCCCAGAGTTCCCCGGTGCGGCAGGACGGGTCGCCGGAGCCGTCAAGTTCGAATTCCAGCATGAAAGGCTCTTCTGCCGGCTTGTCCTGCCTGAACGACACTCCGGCGGCCGGGATCCCCGGCGGGACGTTGCGCACGGTCGCCGTCCACGATGTTCCGTCCGCGAAACTCCCCTTCACGCGCCGTCCGCCTTTTTCGGCGATCTTCCCGGCGAACGCGTCCTTTATCGCCTTGCGGAACGCGGGCGGCGGGTTGAGCGCTTCGAGCGACGTCGCGCCGGCCGGGACGAATCCGCCGGTTCCGCCGGGGCGGCATTCCATGCCCTCGCCGCGCGTGAATTCGAGAGACGGGAATACGTCGCACCGCCCCACGCGCGCGTCGGGGCGCACCGTGGCGCGGACCGTTCCGGCGTGCGCGAGATCGTCCGCCCGCACTACTTCGTGCGGCGAAAAGCGGAACGGCGCCCAGACCGCGAACGCCGAAGGATCGCTTTTCCATTCCTCCGATTCCGTGAAACGCTTGAAATCCACGCGGTCGTCGCCGCGTTCCGGAATGCCGAGCTCGCGGTATGTCACGCGCGAGCGCAGGAACGGGAAGAGCGTTTTGCCGTTCCAGCGCAGGAAAAGCGGTTCCGAATTGCACACGAGCTCCGAAACGAGCGACACCGCGAATATCGCGAGAAGCGCGTACAGGCTGATGCGGGCGCGGGCGTTGCGGTTGAACGCCTTCATCCGTTTTGCCGCGAGCGGAGAGAGCCAGGACACGTTCGGATTCCTCTCATTTGCCCGAGAAGTCGATTCTCGGGTCGACCAGCATGTAAAGAAAATCGGATATCAGGTTTCCGGCCAGCTGGAACGACGCCGTAAGCGCGAGCAGCGCCAGGAACACCGCGTAGTCGCGCCCCACGAGCGCGTCGTAGGAAAGCCGCCCCATTCCGGGTATCTCGAAAATCGTTTCGATCACTATCGATCCCGCGAAAAGCAGGCTTATCACGGATCCGAACCCCGTGGCGACCGGGACGAGCGCGTTGCGGAACGCGTGCAGCCATATCGCCCTGCGGCGCGTGGCCCCTTTCGCTATCACGGTGCGCACGTAGTCGGAGGCGATCTGGTCGAGCAGCGAGTTTTTCATCATGAGCGCGAGCATCGCGAACGATCCTGCGACGTAGCAGCACACCGGCAGGAACATGTGCCAGGCGCGGTCCTTGAACCATTCCCAGAATCCCGGGTCTTCCGCGAAGTCGGACGACATGCCGCCTATCGGGAAAAGATCCGGCATCCCCTCCACGGTTCCGCAGAAGCAGGTTTTCAGCGTCATCGCCAGGGCGAAGGACGGTATCGCGTACGCGACGAACACCACCAGCGAACTCGCCACGTCGAAAGCCTGCCTGTGCCGCAGCGCCTTTGCTATTCCGAGAGGTATGCACACGAGGTACGTCAGGACGAACGAGCACAGCCCGAACCACAGCGACACGGGAATGCGCGATTTTATCTGCCCCCACGCCGTCTTCGACGGTTCGCTGTAGGATTTGGCGCGCATTCCGCAGCGCTTGTCCACGAGCCACGTCCAGTACTGCGTCAGGAGCGGCTTGTCGAAGCCGTATTCCTTTTCGAGGGCCTTGCGCTGCTCTTCCGGCACTTCGCCTGCGGCGGACATGGCCGAGGCGGACGCTCCGCCGATGCCGCGCATGGCGTTGAGCTTCATTTCCACCGGGCCGCCGGGGAGAAAGCGCGTAAGCAGGAAGCACACCGCCGTGATGCCCAGAAAAGTGGGAAACACCAGCAGCATGCGTCTTGCGAGATATGAGAACCTGTCCATGGAAGGCGCATTATACCAAAAGAGCGCGCGCGCGGGTTCCCTTTTTTGCGCCGCGCCTCCGTCCGGGGCGGGAATCCCGCCGCGAGCGCGCATTTGCTATACTTCCGCCCATGAAAAAAGATTCGAGGAACGGAGAACTGCTCGGCGCGCACCTGCGCAGGGTCTTGAACGCGAAAGTATACGACGTTGCGTCGGAGACGCCGCTTGAAAAGGCGGAAGCCCTGTCCGCGCGCACGGGGTGCGACATCTGGCTGAAACGCGAGGATCTCCAGCCCGTCCATTCATTCAAGCTGCGCGGCGCGTACAACAAGATGTCGCGCCTGCCGCGCGAAGTCCTCGCCCGCGGCGTGCTCGCCGCGAGCGCCGGCAACCACGCCCAGGGCGTGGCCCTCGCCGCCAGGAAGCTCGGCTGCAAGGCGACCATAGTGATGCCCGTCACCACGCCTGAAATCAAAGTGGCCGCGGTGCGCGCGCTCGGCGCCGAAATCGTGCAGGCCGGCGACAGTTATTCGGACTGCGCGGTCGAGGCCGCGCGTCTCGAGCGCGAATCGGGCCTCTGCTTCATCCCGCCGTACGACGACCTCGACGTGATCGCCGGGCAGGGGACGCTCGCGCTCGAGATCCTGCGCCAGCGCACGGATCCGGTGGACGCGGTGTTCGTGCAGGTGGGCGGCGGCGGGCTCGCCGCAGGCGTCGCCGCGCTGGTCAAGGCCGTGCGCCCGGAAATCAAGGTGTTCGGGGTGGAGCCCGAGGACAGCGACTGCATGCGCAGGTCGATCGAGGCCGGCCGCCGCGTGGAGATGGCGGACGTGGGGCTGTTCGCGGACGGCGTCGCCGTGAAGAAGCCGGGCAGGATCACTTTCGATTTCTGCCGCAGATTCCTCGACGGGATCGTCCTCGTTTCCACCGACGAAACGTGCGCCGCGATAAAAGACGGCTTCGAGGCGACGCGCGCCGTGTTCGAGCCGGCCGGCGCTCTCGCCGTGGCCGCCGCCAAGAAATACGCCGCGCGCAAGGGCCGCAGAGGCCGCGAAACGTACGTGTGCATAGTCTCCGGCGCGAACATGAATTTCGACCGCATCCGCTTCGTGTCGGAGCAGACGGAGATCGGCGAAGGCCGCGAGGCGGTTTTCGACTGCGAAATCCCCGAGCGGCCCGGCGCGTTCAAGAGTTTCATCGCCGCGATAGGCGGGCGCAACATAACGGAGTTCAACTACCGCAGATCGTCCGCCGACAGGGCGCACGTCTTCGTGGGGATGGCGGTGCGCGACCGCGCCGAGGCTTCCGCGGCCGCCGCCGCCCTGCGCAAAAAAGGGATTCCGTCCATCGACCTGTCCGACGACAAGGTCGCCAAGGAGCACATCCGCTTCATGGTGGGCGGCTGCGCGGGCGACATACGCGGCGAGCGCGTCTTCGCGTTCCGCTTCCCGGAACGGCCGGGCGCGCTGCGCGACTTCCTGGACCACATCGCGGGGCGCTGGGACATAACGCTCTTCCACTACCGCAGCCACGGTTCGGACCAGGGGCGCGTCTTGTGCGGCTTCTCCGTGCCGGAGAAGGATCGCAAGGCGTTCGACTCCGTCCTTTCGGAGATAGGCTATCTCCGCCGCGAAGTCACCGAAGATCCTGCATACCGCCATTTCCTCGGCGGCAAAGCGTGAAACGCCGGGCGGGTCCATGAAGATACTTCTCGGTGGCATACCGCTGGGCTGCGACAACATCGGCGACGAGGCGATCGTCGCCTGCGTCGTACGGATGCTGAAGGAGACGCTTCCGGGCGTGGAGCTGACGGTCGCGACCGCTGACGCGGCGACGGCGGATCTTCTGGACGTCGCCGTCGTGCCGCCGTTCGGGTTCGCAGGCTGCCCCGCCGCCGGCTTCGCGGAGGAAGTCCGCCGTCACGATGCGTATATATGGTGCGGCGCCACCGGGCTTTCGGACTACCCGCACGTCGCGCTGGGTCTGCTGGAGGCCGCCTGCGATGCAGGGGTTCCCGCGTATATATGGGGCGTTGGGATGGACGACGAGCTCAACCCCGTTTTCTTCAAGGCGCACGGGAAGAAGCGCTTACTTCTGAAGGCGACGGGGCTTCTCGGATGGTACGAACGCCGCCTCCGCGCGCGCCTCGCGCGGCGCATCGCGGCCGTACTGCCGCGCTGCCGCGGCGTGTGGCTGCGCGATCCGCAAAGCGCGGCGATGCTCGCGAGAACCGGATTCCCGGGCGCGGATGTCGGCGCGGACACGGCGATTCTGCTGCGGCCGCGCGGGCTGCCGGAAGTCCCGGCGGAGAAAATACTCGGACTTTGCATATCCACGCAGCGCCAGGTGAAAGACCTCGACGGCGTGAAACGCGCGATCGCCGCGGTGGAATCCTCGGGCGCGCGCGTTCTCGGCATACCCATGAACCCGCGCACCGACCGCGCGCTCATGGAAAGCCTCGGCGTGGAATGCATCAAAGGGACTTCGCCCGAGGCCGTGCTTGAGGCCGCGTCGCGCTGCCGCGCGGTTCTTTCAAGCCGCCTGCATCTGCTCATACTCGCCGCAAACGCCGGAACGCAGGTTATGGGCGTGGCGCGCGGATCGAAGGTGGCGAACTGGCTGGCGAATTTCGGGAAAGAGCCGGAAGGCTCGGTGGACGGGTGCGACTGGGACCGCACGGCGAAGCGTGCGATCGCCGCGCTCGATTCGCGCGGGGACTGGGACGCCGTGCGCAAGGCGGCGTATGACGCGCTGGACGCGAGGCTTGCGAAGGCGCGCGCCGCCCTCGCCGCCCGGTTGAAAGACGAACCGCCGCCCGGCTGGCCGCGCGTGAGCGTCCTCGTCAGGGCGCACAACGACGAGCAGCTGATCGGCCGCACGCTGAAGGGAATTTTCGCGCAATATCCGCCGCCGTTCGAGGTGATCGTGTGCGACGACGCTTCGACCGACCGCACGCGCGAGATCGCCGCAAAGTTTCCTGTGAAATTCTTCGAGCGTCCCGCCGGGCCGTACAAGCCGGGGCGCACTCTCAACGCGCTTGTCCGCGAAGCGAAAGGCGACATCGTAGTCTTCAACAATTCCGATTCCGTTCCGTGCGATCCGCATTGGCTCGCGGAATTGCTTAAACCTCTGGTAGGGGGCGACCGCCGGGCGCCCCGCGTTTTCGCGTTCGCGAACCAATTGCCGCGCCCGGATGCGCAGGCGCTCGTGAGGAAAGACAACTTGCGCGCTTTCGGCGACGGGAAAGTGCAATCGACATGGCGGTTCTTCTTCTCGCTTGCGAGTTCCGCAACTTGGAGGCAGGATTTCGTGGACGTTCCGTTCGACGAGGAAATACAGTATTCCGA
>CACYEO010000045.1 GCA_902773475.1 uncultured bacterium
CTTCGCGCCGGAATAGTCGAGGTCGAGCCAGAGCCTTCCGCCGCCGCCCTCAAAGTTCTCGGCGTAGACCTTCACGTCCGTCCCGCTCGCGCTCGAAGTGTCGAAGATAGCGTTCAGGGCGGCGGAATCCATGTCGAGAGACTGGGCGTCCCACGTCATCAGAAGGAACCGGCCTTTCGTATATGCCGAGTATTTGGCGGGGAGCGCGATTTTCGCGCCGGATTCGAACACCGGCGGCATCGCAAGACGGAACGTGAACTTCACAGGGTCGTAAACGAGCCTGCCCGTCGCGCCCACCGTCATCGTCCTGAACCTGAAGCCGCCAACTTCCGGGAACGACGCCGTTCCGTCGAGGACGAACGTCGCGGAGGAGAGATTCACGGGATCCCATCCGACATACGTGAACTCTACGCTTTCGCCTTCGGGGAGAAGAAGCGTCTTGTTGGCAAGCGAAGTCGCCGCCGTTTCGCCCTCGAGCCAATTGCCCGCCGTGGCGAACGTGCAGTCCGTCGCGCCGCTCCATGCGCAGTCCGCCCACGCAGTCCTGTCATCGGCGGAATATTTCGCCCAGAACTCGATGCGGCGCACGGAGAACGCGCTTGCCCCGATTTTCACCACATCGCCGCTCGACCCGTAGGTGAACGTGCGGTCGAGCGATTTGCTTGTCGTGTATCCGAATTCTCCGTAGTCGGCGAACGTGCCGATACCCATCGCGTTTGCGCCCGTGCCTACTCCCCAGTGATTCCACGCGAAAAGTATTTCGCCGCCAGGGAACGCTTCGACATCAGAGAATTTGCGCATTATCTGGAAGCACGCGTGGCCGCCGTCGGAGGAGAACGTATCGTTGAAACCGTACGTGGCGGACCACACCTCGGCGATCGCGCCTTCGGTGGCCGTTTCATTGCCGCTGTAATTGTTCGGGTTGAACTCGATGTAGCCGGAAACGGTGTCGTCGTCAGCGGGAACCTGCGTGACGGCGCGCGTGTTGCTCCACACGTGGAGTCTCGTCACGGCCTGCTGCTTCTTCTGCGCAACTGTGACGGGCATCGTAATGTCGTCGAGATTCGATCCGGGCGCGTCCATATCGACCCAGAGCGCGAAGTGGTCGCCCGTCTCTGCATTTACGAGATCGACATAGTAGCCGGCTTTCGCAATCAGTTTCTTCTGGACGGCGGGGGCGTACGTATAGTCAACGGCGTTCACGTCCTTGGCGTAGTCCTGCGCCGGGCCGGGTTCGAGCGTCCGCACGTGGACGAATCCGTCGAGGTACGCGGCGGGAACGTTGTTCGTCGCGCCGAGAAGAACCAGGGCCGGAGTCCATGCACTCGGCGTGTTCTTTCCGGCGGGCGTCGCGAGCGTCTTTATTTTCGCCTTCAGCGCATCGGCCGCCGTGTTGCATTCGGAAGCCGTCGGCGCGGCGGACATGACGGACGCGAGATCGACAGCCTCCACATCCGTCTCGCCGGCGCACCACGACGTTATCGCGGCGTTGAGGTCAGAGCCCGCGCCGGGAATCGTCGAAACGAGAACCGTGGTCATCGGAAGCGCGGACTTGATGCGCGAGACTGCCTCTTTCAGGTTGGCGAGAACCGTTTCGTCCTGGACGCCGTCCGCAACGTCGGTGTCGCCGCAAACGAGTATCGTGAAGTCGGGGTGGTTCGCCGTCATCGCATGGGTTTCAAGACCTTCGAGAAGTCCAGCCCTCGTGGCGGACGTCTTGAGCGCAAGGTCTTTCGCGCCAGTGTGTCCGGACCACGAACCGTTAGCCGCCGTGAAGCCGTTGGGGAGGCGCGCATTCACCGTGCGCCAGCCCGTCATCTCGATGTTCCAGCCCTCTGCGGCAAGGCCTTGCGCAAGCGCGGTGCGGAACGAAAAGGCGCCGCTCGCGTCCCCTGCGACGCAGTTGCCGCCGACAGCCCATATCTTCACCGGGGCGTTCGCCGCTTCCGCAGCAGTTTTCGTCCTGAGGACGATTGATGTCGCCGTCACTTGCACGTCGAAATCGTACGGGCAGCCGGTCACAACGACCTTCGCCGACGCAGAGTTTCCAACGATCGAGCCTGCCGAAACAAGTGTTACCGTCTCGCCCGCCTGGGGCGCGTCGCCGCCCGCAAAGAATTCCGCAAGGTCGAACGTGACCGTGTTAGAGAAACCGACCGTGCCGGCGAACGCGAACGTCCAAGGCTTCGTGAATGTAACGGCGTTCGGGAATGAAAGCGCATTCGCCGCTGTGTGAAGGATCGTTCCGCCTTCCTCGACTTCAAGCGAAGAAAGCTTCATCGGCTGCGTGCATTTGCGCATGTCGAGCGTGCCGCCCGC
>CACYEO010000046.1 GCA_902773475.1 uncultured bacterium
CTCCGTCCGGTATGCCGAACCGCTCGGCGAAATCAAGCGTGTGTTTGCTGCGCCTTCCCCGGACGATGAAGGGGCGGCATTTCTCGATCTGCGCGACTTTGAAGATTTCAAAGGACGGCCAGGATTCTATTTTATCAGCTATTCGTGGAAGTCGATGCCGGATTGGAGTGATAATGCCGTAGTCCCGGTTTTCATCACCGACCTCGCATTGCAGACCGTTGTCGGCAATGTCGACGGCGGAATCGCGGCAACCGTCATGCGCAGGCGGGACGGTTCCCCTGTGGAAGGCGCCGAAGTCGAGGCGGTCACGCGCGACAACCAGACGGTTCCGCTCGGCAAAACCGGACCCGGCGGATTCATCAAGGCGGTTCTGCCGCCCGCCGCCTTCGCTGCCGGACTGTCCGGAGTGTCGGCGCGGACCGACGGCGATTTCATATATATGCCCGTCGGCTGGGAGTCTGGCGTTTCCAGATCCCCGCTCAGCAGCGGCAGCTTCAAGACCCCCTCCGCTTTCGTACACCTCGACCGCGGAATATGCCGGCCCGGCGACTCCTTCACGGCAAGCGTCCTCGTGCGCGATGCACAGAACCATATCCTCAAAAACGCGCCGTGTACGCTGGAACTGACGCGCTGGGGCGACGAAATAATGTCAAAAAAGGTCAAAACCGATGAACACGGCTTCGCCTCCTGCGAATTCGAAGTGCCCGCAAGCTTACGCTCGGGGAGTTGCACGATAGAGTGCAACGATGGATGGGGGAGCACGCAAATCAACATCGCCTCGTATACGCCGGACAGGATAAGGGCGTCGCTCGGAAGCGTCAAAAAGGCTGTCGGCTGCGGCGAAAGAGCCAAATTCAAACTCTCCGCCGAATACTATTTCCATGCAAAGATACCTTCCGGCAGGTATAACGCCACATCTTACGGCAAAATTCTGGATCCCCTGTCATTCCCGGATTCGTGGCAAATCCAGTCCCGCGACGGCGATTGGACCGTAGGCGACAAAGACGCAACCGACTGCTCTGTCCGCTGGAATCTCAAAGCGGACGGCATGGCGGCCCTCCCCGCCTGCGGCGACGCGGAATTCGAACTTCCCGCGTTTTCCGATTCCGGCAAAAAGGCGTATATGCCGTTCAAACGGATCGTAGAAGCGACGGTAGCCGAGGACGGAGGGCGGTCGACAACCGCATACGCGGACGTGGACGTGTACCCGCACCCGTGGTTCGCGGCCGCCCGCAAACGCGACGGAGCGATCGACATCCGCGCCGTATACGCGCCGGGAAGAGAAAAAGAAGCGGACGACGGAATCCGCTCCGCCGACTGCCCTCCTGTGGAGGTGCGCATCTCGCGCGTGGAATGGAATCCGCATCTCGTGCGCAACGGCACCCGCTACACGCGCGAGTGGGTGCGCGAGACAATACCCGTTCCGGAAGCGTCGTTCTCCGTCAGCGCGCCTTCGCTGAAAGGCTCCGGCGCGTCGCACGGTCTCGAGTCGCTCCGGCCCGGATGCTACGAAGCCGAAATCGTCTGCGGTTCCGCAGTGCGCACCAGACTTGAATTCTGGCACTCGGCCGGACAGGCATCTCCGCGCTCGTCCAATCCTTCCGTCACAACCCTGAAGTGCGATGCGCAGTCGTACGCGCCCGGTTCGGTTGCAAAACTCTCCCTGCGTTCCCCCTGCAAGGCCGTCGCGCTGGTAGCTACCGGTGAAAGAGGATTCGACGGTTTCCGCGCCGTCCAGCTCAAATCCGGCATGAACGAAATAGAAGTGGGCGTTCCCGCTTCGGTGCAAGGCACCGAATACTACGCCGGAGTGACCGTAGTGTCGCAAAACGGCCCAGATCCGGTGCGCTCGTTCGCACTCGCCAAAATCCCTGTAGACCAGTCGGCGCACAGGCTGCAGGCGGAAATCGAAATGCCGGCATCGGCCCGTCCGGGCGAGCGGGTGAAGCTCAAAGTCAAGGTGTCCCGCAAGGACGGAACACCCGTTCCCGGCGCTTTCGTCCGCGTGCAGCTTTCCGATTCCGGGACGCTTGCGCTCACCCGGTTCGCCACCCCCGATCCGTTTGCGCACTTCTGGCGCGCGGGCGACGAGCCGTTTTCCTTCTATGACATGTTCGGCATGATGTATCCCGAATTGCGCATCACGCCCGACGGACGCTTCGGCGGCGGCGCGGCGGTGTCCGACGCGCTGCTTCGCAGCATGATCGAAGAAAAGCCCGCCGTGCGCGTGATTCTCGCGCCGGCGGTCGCCGGGCCCGACGGAACGGCCGAGACGGAATTCGAGGTCCCCGACCACTCCGGCGAGCTCCGCGCGATGGCCGTCGTCTCGTGCGAAGACGCCGCAGGCTGCGGCGACGCGGCAATCGCCGTCGCCCGCGCGCACGACATTCTCGTATCCTCGCCGCGCTTCGTCCATCCCGGCGATTCGTTCGACGCGGTTGCGACGGTGTTCAACAACACCTCCGCCCCGGCCGACTACATTTTCGCGCTGGAAGGATCCGGCGCCGTCAAGCCTGCCGATTCCGCCCCCCGCACCGGATCTCTCGCGCCCGGATCCTCCGCGCTCGTCACGTTCAAGGTGGATGCGACCGGCGCCCCCGGCGGCGAAAGCAGCGCAATCGCGGCAAAGATATCCGTGGACGGAGGAAAGACGTTTTTCGAGCGCCGCGTCCCGGTTTGCGTCCGCCCGCCCCGCCCGCCCGCGGTCATACCCGTATTCGCCCGCATCGGGCCGGGGGAAGTCCTCTCTTCCGAATGGTTCGCCGGACTCTTTGAAAGCGCCTGCACCGGGGAATGCGTCATAGCCGCGTCTCCGGCGGTGGCCATCGCGCCTGCCGTAAAATGGCTGCTTGAATATCCCTATGGATGCCTTGAGCAGACATCGTCCGCCGCGCTTCCCTTCATCGCCGCGCCGGAAATGGCGAAGATCGGACTCGCCGCCGATCCGCTCGAGGCGGAAACGCTCGCTTCCCGCGTGGATCGCGCGGTTGCGCGGGTTCTGTCCTGCTGCGACGGCGCAAACGGCTTCTACATGTGGCCGGACGCGACAAAGTCTTCGTGGAAGTGGACGGATGCAGGCCTCCACGCCGCCGCATTCCTCGCGGAAGCGTCCCGCCGCCCGGCAGGCGCCGCCGCGGACGTGCGGCCCGTTCCGAAGAATGTGCGCGACTGGCTCGTTTCCATCGCATACGCGAGTGACATGAAAGCCGGAAGCGTGGTTGCGGAAATCCGCGAACGCCGCGCGCTCGCGGCCTGGGCGCTTTCCCGCGCGGGCGACGACCGCGGCGCAAACGCGGCACGCTCGATACTCGCACGCGAGGATCGCACATTCGCGGCTTTTGCCGCGGCGGCCGCGCTTGTGAGCGCCGGATATGCGGAAGAAGGAGCAGGGACGATGAAGGCGTGCGCGGAAAGCGGCGTATGGCGCAACGCGGCGCAGACCGACCTGTTCAAAAACTTCCCCGCCGCCCGCAAGGGATTCTTCCTCGCGGCGCTCGCGGAGATACCGCGCGCCGTCCAGGATTCCACGATCGCCGAGATCGCAGGCGACCTCGTTCTCTCGTCCAATCCGGCCGATGACGTGTGGGGAGGGACTTTCGCGAATGCATGGGCCGCATACGGCCTGCTGCGCGCCACCGCGCGGGACGCCGCGTCCGCCGCATCCGTCAAAGAGGAAAAGTTCGCGTTCTCGGAGTCTTCGCCGCATGTTTTCACGAACACTGCGGACACCGTCCTCTGGGCGCGCGCCGTCGCAGCCGGAGTCCCGCGGAAGGGCGTCCTGCCCGAAGGCAGACTCGTCCTTTCCCGCAAATACGAAAATACGGCCAACCGCGAATTCGGACGCGTACTCCACGGCGATCTGGTGAAAGTGACGCTTACGGTTTCGGGCGACGCCCTGTCCGGAGCCGAAAACCTTGTGCTGACAGACCTCGTTCCCGGCGGATTCGAAATCGAAGATCCGTCGCTCGCCACGAGATCCGGCGGCGCCACATGTCCAGAAAACCGTCCGGAAGGAGTGTGGAATCTAAGATGCGAACGGCGCGACGACCGGTGCCTGTTCTTCTTCAACATGGACAGGAACCATAAAACCGCCACGTTCTCCTACAACATGCGCGCCGCCTCGCGCGGCAGGTTCGCGAAAGGCGACGCGACGGTAGAAGCAATGTACGATTCCACTCTGCGCGCCTCCGCGCGGGACGACTCGCCTGTCGCGGTGGAATGAACTCCGCGCGCATCCGCAAAACGGCGCGGCGCGCACTGTACGCGGCGGCGTTCGCCATCGAGGCGTGCGCCGCCGCGTGGATTGCGGCGCCGCTTTTCGCGGACGATCCGGTGGAAGAGTTCGCGCTCCGCCCGGAGACGCTGCGCCTGGAATACCGCGACGGCTCGTTCATGAAATGGCTCCGACCGGACGACCTGTCGTGCCGCATTCCGGTTCCGCTTTCCACAATCTCGTCAAACGCCGTCGCCGCAATCCTGTCCGTGGAGGATGCCGACTTCCGCGAACACGGCGCGGTGGACTGGGCGGCCGCCGCGCGCGCCCTGTGGCAGAACGCGGCCTCGATGCGCATAGTCTCGGGCGCAAGCACGATAAGCATGCAGACCGCGGCAATGCTGCGCAAAAACGGCCGGCACAGCCTGTGGGGCAAATTCATGCAAATCGCGCGCGCGCGGCGCATGGAATACCTGCATTCGAAAGATGAAATACTCGAAGCGTATCTGAACAACATCCCCTACGGAGGGAAGATCGAAGGGATAGAAGCCGCTTCGCGCCACTACTTCGGCGTTTCGGCAAACGACATAACCCAGGCCGAAGCCGCGTTTCTCGCAGGCATCCCGCAAAGACCGAACCGCTACCGTCCGGACCGGCACCCGGAAGCCGCGCTCGCGCGCTACCGGACCGCCTGCGGGCTCGTGGAGCGCGCCGGACTTGTCGCAGACCCGCCCGACCCCCGATCGCCGCCGCCCTTGCGCGATTTCCGCACGACTCCGCCCTTCGCCCGCGAACGGGGCGCGCGCGAACGCGCGCACCCCGTGAGAATCCTTGAAGAGGCGGCAAAACGCGCCAAGGCGGAGGGCCGCGCAATTCCACGCTCGTCACTCGACATCAAACTCTGCGAAGATGTCGATTCCATACTCCGCGCGGCGTGCGCAAAAGCGCGCGGCGTGCGCGACGCCGCCGCCGTAGTGATTGACAACGCCACCGGCGAAGTCGTCGCCTACACCGGAACTCTCGATTTCGACAGCCCGCTCTCCGGACAGGTGGACGCCGCCCGCGCCGTCCGTTCGGCAGGCTCCACCCTCAAACCCTTTTTCTACGCGGAAGCCGTCTCGGGCGGACTGATCGCCGGAGATACGATGCTCGACGATTCTCCGGTGCGCTACCGCGCATACGCGCCGCTGAACTTTTCGCGCAAATGGTCGGGCAGGGTTCCCGCCCGCGAGGCTCTTTCGCAGTCTCTCAACATTCCCGCCGTCGCGCTCGTCGCGGAACTCGGCGAAAAACGCGTCCTGTCCGCGCTCGCCCGCTTCGGGCTCAATACGAAGCTGACGGCGGACATAGGTCTATCCGTGGCTTTCGGAACGGGCGGACACACGCTTCTCGATCTCGCTTTCGCGTATTCCGCGCTCGCGACCGGAAAACTCCGCAAGCCGGTGTGGACTATTCCCGCGGAAGCCGCGGCGGAGCCGGAGGAAGTGGTTTCCGGACCGGTGCGCGCCGCCGTCGCCGAAATGCTGCGGTCGCGCAAACTGCCGGACGGCCCCCGCGGAACCGCGTGGAAGACGGGCACTTCCAACAACCTGCGCGATGCATGGTGCATCGCCTACACGCCCAAATGGACGGTTGCCGTATGGTTCGGCAACAAAAACGGCGAACGCTCGGAAAGTCTCGTCGGCGCGGAAATCGCCGCGCCGGCGGCAGGCGCGATAATGTCGCGCGTGCGGGGACCGGACCCGGTTGAAGGCTGGAACGACTGCGATCTGGAAGAAACTACGATTTGCGCCGAAAGCGGACTTGCACCCTCCGCCCGGTGCAAAGACCTGCGCAGAGGGAAAACTCCGCGCGGGATACCGCTGCGTCTCTGCGCGGAGTCCCATGAAGCTGCCGCGAAGGCCGCGCACGCGCGGCCGCTCATACTCGCGCCGAAACCGGTGGAATACAAAATCGAACCCGGCGAGGAGGCGGTGCGTCTGCGCCTTGAATCGTCCGAGCCGGAAACGATGTTCCTTGCGGACGGGATTCCCGCTTCAGGAGTCGTTCCTTTCACCGAAGGCCTTCACTGCGTGGAGGCGGTCTCCCCGGCGCGCCGCGAAAAACTTTTCTTCAGCGTCGCCCGCTGAAAGAAACGGAAAACCCGCGCACAGGAGGGCGCTTTTCAGTCGCAGTCGAGGGAATCGAGGTCTATCGTGCCTGAAAACACTTTTTTCGCGGGGCCGGTCAGCGTTATCCCCGTGGCGCGGCCGTCGTGCCAGTAGCCGTCCACCGTCAGATTGAATCCGCCCGCGGTGCGCACTGCGACGGGGAAGGAAAATCCGCGCGTTTCAACCGCCACCACGGCCACCGCCGCCGCGCCAGTGCCGCACGCGCCCGTCTCCGCCTCCACGCCGCGTTCGTACGTGCGCATGAAAGCCCTGTCCGGCGCGCGGAACTGCACGAAATCCACATTTGTCCCGTCCGGGGCGAAACCCGGCGCGAGCCTGAGCGCCCTTCCCGTGCGCTCCACATCTTCCGAAACAGGCGAGGCGCTTTCCACGACGAAATGCGGAACGCCCACTGTTATCGAATCGCCTTTCACCTCCCGCCCGTCGACCGGCTCGGACAGCGAATAGCGGCGGTCGCGGGGCTCCGGCATCCAGATGCGCACAAGCCCGCCTTCAAGCACTTCCGCGTCCACGAGCCCGGCCGCGGTTTCGATCGTCATCGAAGATTTGCCGACCATCCCTTCGGCTTTCGCGAAAGCGGCGGCGCAGCGGGTTCCGTTCCCGCAAAGATCGGCCTCGGTGCCGTCCGGATTGAAGAAGACCATCCGGAAATCGGCGACAGCGGATTTCTGGAGGATTATCACGCCCTCGCTGCCCACGCCGAGCCTGCGCGCGGCGAGCGCGGCCACGCGGATATGGTCGTGCAGAGGGAACGAGCCTTCGGCGTCGTTCACGAGGATGAAGTCGTTTCCGGCTCCGTGCATTTTCGTAAAGCGCGTCTCTTTCATCTCAATCCCCCTTCCGCGGGCGCAAATCCGCCGTCACTCCCAGACTCTCCTTTGGAACATGTCGAGCAATCCGGTGTACTCGGGCATGGGACGGCCGATTGCGCAATCCACAAGATCGAAAAGGATGCGGAACGTCTCCTGAAGGACTACATCGTCTTTTTCGGGGATTGTCGTCCGGCGTCTGCGCCTGGTTGCGGGTTTGGAGGATTCCGGATCGTCCTTGTCTCCGGACTTCTCCGCCTTCTCCGGATTCCCCGCGTTTTCCGCGCCGTCGCGGACGTCTTGGCCGCCGTCGGCGCCGGCGTCCGGCTTTTCCTCTTCATCGGTCTCCTGAACGTCTTCGCCGCCGTCGTCCGGCATTTCGGTGTCGAGAAGAAGATCCGCGACGGAGCCGTCCGTTTCCTCGCGGGCCTCGCGCTCTTCACGCATCAGTTTGAGACGCTCGTCCCACCCGAGCGGCACGTATACGCGCTTTGCAGCGTCCCTGAGGGCGTGTACGGCCCTTATGTGGCGCTTCCACCGCTCGCTGCCCGCAAGACGCGCTTCGGAAAGCTTGCGGAGTTTGCCGGCGTACACGTCGAGATTCCACGCTTTGCGGTATGGAACCGGCTCCACCCGCGTCCAGGGAAGCGCCCCCGGAAGTTTGTCTTCTCCGATGTCGAGTTCGTCGAGGATCGAAGGCAGCACGATATCGGACTCTACGCCGTTCACCTGCGTGGACGACCCGTTTATGCGGTAGAAACGGGCGGTGGTGACCTTGAGCGTCCCGAACTTGTCGATGCCGAGCGGCAGAACGGTCTGCACCGTCCCCTTCCCGTGGGAACGCGTGTCGCCCGCGATTATGGCGCGCCCGTAGTCCTGGAGCGCCGCCGCGACGATTTCGGAAGCCGACGCCGAGGCGCGGTCGATCAGAACGATCACCGGCTTTTTGAACACGCCCGGCCCGGACTGGCAGCGGAGAATGCCGAGGTGGTTCGATTCGCGCACCTGCACGACCGGGCCGCCGTTCACGAAAACGGAGACGAGCGAGACGGCCTCGCGCAGGGATCCGCCGCCGTTGCCGCGCAGGTCGAGCACAAGACCTTCGACACCGCGCGAATTGAGTTTCGCGAGTTCCTTGCGCACGTCGTCGGCGCAGGAGCGGTATCCCGGATCCGACGGCGAACGGTCCATCGTTCCGTAGAAGCTCGGCAGCATGATGTAGCCGAGTTTCATTTTGCGCCCGCCGCATTCAACGACCTCCACGCGCCCCGTCGCGGCCTGGTCTTCGAGCTTTATTTCGTCGCGCGTTATCACGGCGCGCCTGCGCGCCGCGCCGGAGGAGTCGGAACGCGGAATGTATTCCAGCGTCACTTTAGTGCCTTTCGGCCCGCGGATTTTGCGGATCGTCTTGTTCATCGGGCGGTAGAGGACGTCCTCGACTTCGCCGTTCTCGCCCTGTCCCACGCCGACTATGCGGTCGCCGCTCTTTATGCGCTTGTCGCGGTCGAGAGGGCCGCCGGGTATGATTCTCGCGATCTTGAGCGCGCCTTCGTCCATCTGGAGCTCCGCGCCGACGCCGCACAGCGTAAGCGACATGCTCTGCTCGAAATCCTCGTTGAGCGACGGCGACAGGTAGTCGGAATGCGGATCGTAGGCGGACGCGACCGAATTGAGATACCGCTGGAGGACGGATTCCTCGTCCGGCTCGGCGAAGAGCATCGACAGCTGGCGGTAGCGCTTTACGAGATTCGTGCGCGCCCCCTCCGCCGCCTGCTCAAGAAATTCGCGCGAATCGCGGGGGGGGGACGAGTCTTTTTTCGCGTCGAGGTACCGCGAAACGGTCTGGGCGAGCACTTCGTTCGTGATGCGCCTGCGCCAAAGTTCGCGCAGCGCCTCTTCATCCGCCGGCCACGGGGCGTCTTTGCGCTGTATGCGGTACGTTTCGCCGGCGGGGAATTCGAATTTCGCGGTTTCAAGGACGTTCGACACGAAGTCCATGCACCGGGAAAGGCGCGAAACGTACACGCGGTAGACTTCGAATCCCGGATCGACGTTTCCGGCGCGCATCGCATCGTCCATCGCGAAACGGTATTGCGCAAAACGGTCGAGGTCGTCCTGCACGAAAATGCAGCGGCCGGGATCGTACGAATTGAAAAGGTTGGTCCACGCGACGGCGGACATGGAATCGTCGAGGTCGTGATTGAGCACATGGCACGCGGGAAGAACGTCCGCGAGGCGCCTGGCCACATCGCCGTAGTGAGGCTGCGGCACGACCTCGCCGGCGCGCTTCTCGACGGGCGTTTCAGCGTCCGCCCCGGCGCAGGACGGAGCGGATGCGTACGCGGCGTGCGCGGTTGCGAAGAAAACGAGAACGGAAGGAAGGACCAGCCTTCCGGGCATCGGATTTTTTTTCATGCTTTCGACTCCAATATCTCCGCCGTGCGGTCGATTTCATCCGGCGCGACGACCGCGGGGCGCGACTCGAGCCACTGTCCGAGATCGCGCAGGTTTACGACGTATGCGCCGCGCAGTCTCGCCCCGGCGGGGATTTCAGCCGTGCCGGAAGCGAAGCACAGGACCGGGACGGCTTCGTTCTTCCATCCCGCTTCGAGGAGGGCTGCGGAAGCGTCCGCCGCCTGGCGCACGGTCTGTGCTACCGGATCGCGGGCGGGCGAAACGCCCGCGAGCAGTATTTCGCCGTCCGCTTCGGTGACCTTGCCGCGCCAGCGTTTCGTCTCTATCGCGAAGGCGCCGCCGGGCGCAAGCAGAAGATGGTCTACGCGCAGGCCGCAGGGCGTCTTGAAATCGTGGAACACGTGACCCGGAAGCGGCAGCGTGCGCAGCACCGCAGCCACGGCCTCTTCGCCGCGGGCGCCTATGAAATACGATTCCACGCGCCTCACTCCGCGCCTCCAGACCCACGCGGCGGCCAGGACCGCAACTATGAGCGCGCCGGCCGCGAACGAGCGGAACGCCGCAGACGCCCCGGCGAAGAGCGTCGCCGCGAAAGCGCCGGCGAAGAACGCGCATACCGGCAGCGGCCAGAGCGGAGCCACCAGGCCGCGCACCCTGGCCCATTCGCCGGGAACACCGTGCTGGACGATTCCAGCGCCATGCGAAGCGTCTTTCATGCCGTCTTTCCCTCCGCAAACGCCGCGAACACAGAGTCTGCGATTTTCCGCGGCGAAAGCCCGTACCTGTCTTTGAGAAAATCCTGCGAACCGTGCGGTATGAATTCATCGGGCCAGCCGAAGCGCTTCACGCGGGCACCCGTCTCCGCGAGCGCCTCGCAGACTGCGGAGCCGAAACCGCCGGCCGCCGATCCGTTTTCCACCGTGGCGAACGCCGCGCCTTCCGCGGCCTGCGCAAGAAGCAGCTTCGAGTCCACCGGCTTGGCGAACCGCGCGTTCACGACGCCGGCGGCGAAACCGCGCGCCTCGAGCAGCGCGGCGGCCTCCAGCGCGTCGGACACGGAATCTCCGAGCGCCCAAATCCAGGCGCGCGCGCGGCCTTCGGGTTCGCGCACGATCTGCGCCCTGCCCCATTCCACCGGATCGGGCGCGGGGACGGAACCGTCCGGCGGCGGCGTTCCGCGCGGCCAGCGGATCGCAACGGGGCCGCCGCGCGCCACGGCCGCTTCAAGCATCATGCCCAGTTCGGGCGCGGACGCCGGCGACAGGATGGAAAGGGACGGGATCGCGCGAAGCATCGGAATGTCGAACACGCCGTGGTGCGTGCGCCCGTCGGCGCCGACCGCGCCGGCGCGGTCCACCGCGAACACGACCGGAAGATTCTGCAGGCACACGTCATGGAAGACACCGTCCACGGCGCGCTGCAGGAACGTGGAATATATCGCCACCACCGGGCGCATGCCGCCGGCGGCGAGGCCGCCGGCGAAAGACACGAGGCTCGCTTCGGCGATGCCGCCGTCGAAAAACCTGCCGGGAAACTCGCTTGCGAATCCGGAAAGCCCGGTGCCGTCGCGCATCGCGGCGGTAAGCGCGGCCACGCGCCTGTCGGCGCGCGCCAGTCCGCACACGGCCTCGCCGAACACCGCCGACCAGTCGCGCCTGGGCGCGGGCGGCCGCGGGTTGGAAACATCGAAACGCCCCACGCCGTGCCAGAGTTCGGGATGTTTTTCCGCCGGCGGAAATCCTTTGCCCTTCTGCGTGACCACGTGCACGACGCACGGGTACTTGTCTGCGCGGGCGGCGCGAAGCGCATTCTCCACGGCGCGGACGTCGTGGCCTTCGATCGGCCCGATGTAGCGCATTCCGAGACGCTCGAAGAACGCATTCCCGAGCCAGAGCGATTTAAGCCGGCGTTCGAGTCCGTGGTAGAAACGGCGCAGAAACGTAAGATGCAAGCGGTGCCCGGTGCGCTCAGCCGCGGATTTCACGCGGTTGTAGCGCGGCGCGGAAAGCATCCTGCCGAGGAAACGCGCGATCGCTCCGCGGTTCCTGCCTATCGACATTTTGTTGTCGTTCAGGAGCAGTATGAATTTCCTGTCCGGCGCGACATTGTTCAGAGCCTCCAGCGATCCTCCGTTCGCGAGCGAAGCGTCGCCGACCACCGCCACCGGGCAGTCCGCGCCTGCGGCGGCGAATCCCTGCGCGACGGCGAGCGCGACTCCGGCGTGGCCCGCGACGAATGCGTCGCAGGGGGATTCGTCCGGATTGGGAAAGCCTCCAGGCCCGCCTTCCTCGCGCAGGGCGGCGGCCATCGCTTCGCGCCGTCCGGTGAGGATCTTCCAGGCGTAGGCCTGGTGCCCTACGTCGAACACCACCTTGTCGCGCGGCGGATCGAACACGCGCAGGAGCGCGATGCAGATTTCTACGGCGCCGAGCGACGCGGCGAGATGGCCGCCGTGCGCGGCCACGTCCGCGATTATCTCGCGGCGCAGTTCGCCGGCCAGCGCGGCGGCCTCCGCCGGGTCGAGAGCCTTCAGACAGGCGGGCGATTTTATGGAATCGAGGACGGACACGGCATTGGCTGCTTTTGCGGGACGGCGTTCTTGCGCCTGTAGACGAACAGCGGGGTGTTGTTCTGCCCGAAGGACTCCTCCACCAGCATGCGGTCGTAGGAGCGCTTCAAGATGCGGAACAGTTCGATCTGTTCGATTTCCGGAAGCTGTTCCATTTTCGGCGCGCCGATCGCGAGTCCGTAGCCGGAGAACGCCGCCACGCGCGGAGTGTCCGACCGGGACAGGTATCTGCGCAGGGATTCGCGGTTGTGGACGTGCAGGGCGTCGGCGTCCTCCCCGGAAATCGAAGGGAAATAGCAGAACGGGCCCATCTCGAAGCGTTCGGGGACTTTGCGTCCGGCCTGCACCGCGAGATAAAGATCCTGCGTAAGGAGGTATTCGCCGCCGGGATCGAGCGCTTCTATCTCCTCCGCCGCGATTTCCAGCTGCGCGATGGGCGTATGTCTGCGGCGCAGGATCCAGAACCTGTCCTGGCCTTCGGTGAACCATTCCTGCAAAAGCGGCGACGAAAACGCGCACAGACCGGACGCGACGAGTATCGCGGCCGCGGCGGCCCTGCGGAACGTTCCGGACTCCGGCATGGCGCGGAAAAGCGCGACGGCGGCGGCGATCGCGGCAATCCCCATTATGGGCGTCTGGTAGTCGTCGTACGGGAAAGGCGCGGAAATCTGGAGCAGGAACACGGCGGCGAAAGACATCGCCATCGTGCGGAGCGCGAAGAGACGCTCCGTTTCGAGGGAATCGCTCTCCGCCGTCTGCCGCGCAGGCTCCCTGTCGCGGCCGGCGGCGAAGAACGCCGCGCCCGCCAGCACGCCGCAGAGCGGCAGATACGAGCGCACGAGGCGCGATACGGAGCCGGCGACGTTGTACAGGTCGAATCCGCCGCGCGCCGCATGGAAAGCCTGCGCCGCGAGAAGCCCGCGCCGGGACGCTTCGTCCATCGCGAACATGCCGTAGACCGGCCAAAGCCCGGCGGCGAGTCCAATGCCGAACCAGACGAACGAAGCCCCGCGCCTGCGCGCGGTCAGGAAAAGCGCGGTTCCCGCCACGGCCGGGATCAGCACAAGCGATATGCGGGTCCCGGAGGCGAGCGCGAACGCCATCCCCGAAGCGGCGAGAAGCGCGGCGCGCAGCGTGAAAGCCGTCGCGCCGCGTCCGCGCGGCACGCCGAGCCCCGCCGAAAAAGCGAGGAATCCGCATATCACGAGGAACGAGGAAAGCGCATACGTCTTCACGATGGACGTGAAATACACGTTGTAGAGATTGCACGACAGCAGGCAGAAGACCGCAAGCGCCGCGCCGGAACGCTTTTCGCGCGGCAGGAGCCTGCGCGCTAGCGCCGCCGCCGCGAGAGTCGCGGCCAGGCCGAACGCGAACGTGACGACGCGCCCGCCGAGAATACCGTGGAGGCACGAATCCCGCGCCATCCACACGGGCGCGAGCCTTGAATAGACGAACGGGAGGACCGGGCCCTGCGTGAAGAAGAAATCGCGGTACGGCAGCCGCCCTTCGCGGACGGACTGGGCGGCGTACATGTACCAGCCTTCGTCCTGGTTCAGGTTCCCGTTCCAGATGGCGCAGCAGGCGAGCGCGAGCGCGCCCGCGACGGCGAAGAATCCAAGCGTCTTGTAGGAAAGAACGGTGTCTCTGAATCTGTACATGGTTTTCAGGCGGAGAAGGGTTCGAGGAATTCCGTTTGGAAATCGAAGCCGCCGATGAAATCGGCGCGGTCGTCCGAATCGCTCTTGCCGAGCCTGCCGGAATCGACCAGGTTCCATACTATTTCGCCGATGTCGGTGCAGCTTTTCAGCCCCCATTCGGAAAGCACGGTGAACGCCATCGGCCCGAACTCGTCAAGCGCGGTTTCGCGGAAGGCTTCGAGAATTTCGGAAGCCGTGCGCTGGCGCTGCTCCTCGCCGGAGAGCGCCTCGAACAGCGCGCAGACGAACGCGTAGGCGCGCGGCGAATAGCGTTTGTCGTTTTCGAGGATGTCCGAGAAATCGGCTTCGTAGTTTATTTCCTGGAGCATCATGGGCGGTCAGTCCATCTTGAGGCGCGCGGCGAGTTCCTGCAGCGCGGCGGGAGAAGCGGGGGAGGAGGCGAACGAAAGTCCGCCGGGGCCGCCGTCCTTGCGGGGGACTATGTGGAAATGCAGATGGAACACGCTCTGTCCGGCGCAGGCGCCGTTGTTCTGGAGAATGTTGAAGCCGTCGCACGGGAGCTTCTCCTTCAGGTGCGCGGCGACTTTGCGCACGCGCGGCACAATCGCCGCGAGGAGCGCGTCGTCCGCGTCGAGAAGGCCGCGCACATGTTCGCGCGGCACTACAAGCGTGTGCCCGGGCGAGCAGGGGTTGATGTCGAGATAGGCGACCGCGACATCGTCTTCCCAGATTTTGCAGGAGGGGATTTCCCCGGCCGCGATGGCGCAGAATATGCAGTCGTTCTTCATGGAATCAGAGCCCTCCCAGGATAAGCGAGCCGAAGGTGGAGATCGGCGTGGTGTCGCGGTAGTTGTCGAGAACCTGCCGCGCGTCTATGAGAAGCGCGGACGCGTCGTCGTAAAGCTGCGACTCTTTGGAAAGCTTGCCGAGAGTGCCTTCGCCGGCGGCCATGCGCCCGGTGACGGTTTCGAGGTTGTCCACGGTTCTGCGCAGGCTCGCGAACATCGCGTCGTTCGTGGAAAGCAGTCCGCCGAGCGTTCCCTCGCCGCGCTCGAGACGGTCGGATATCTTGGCGGCGTTCGCCATCGTGCGCGCGAGATCGGCATACACGGTGTCGTCGGAAGACAGCAGCCTGCCGAGCGTTCCTTCGCCTTTTTCGAGGCGGCGGGCGATGGCAGAGGCGTCCGAAACGGTCGAAGCGAGATCCGCGTACAGCTGGTCGTTCGTGGAAAGGAGTTTCCCGAGCGTGCTTTCGCCGCGCTCGAGACGGCCCGCGATTTTCGACGCGTCCGAAAGCGTAGAAGCGAGATCGACATACAGCTGGTCGTTTGTGGAAAGCAGTTTGCCGATCGACCCCTCGCCGCGTTCGATGCGCGCCATGACCGCGTTTGCACGCTCGGCGACGCCCTGGAAATTCGTCACGATCGAACGGATCGAACCGTCGCCGGTGATTTCATTGATGTTGCGCGCTATGGAGCCTATCTCACGCATCCAGTCCGCCGGGGGTCTGCCTTTGAAGACCGTC
>CACYEO010000047.1 GCA_902773475.1 uncultured bacterium
ATGGCATCCTTCCGATACGCCCGAGGCCGCGGCGAAGAACGTCCTTTCGGCGATTTTCGGAACGGTCCAGTATTCCATGAAGTTCGCCGGGCTGGACAAGCGGCACGTGGACATGATCGCACACTGGAGCCGGTTCGGGGCGGAGCACGAGGCGGCGCTCCAGCGCGGACGTTTCCGCGCCTACCATCCCGAGCTTTCCTATCCGCTTCTCGAAGGCGAAAGCGCGGCCGAGCGCATCTTCGGCGTATACGCCGAGGAGATCTGCGTATCGACCGGGGCGCTTGACAGGCCGGTGTACATTTTGAACGCGACGGATTCGGGTTCGCTCGTCGTCGACATCCCCTCCCCCGCGAAGGCCGTTTCGTACGATACGTACGGCGTGAAGACGGGAGAGCGCGAATATCCTGCGGGATGCTCCCGCATGGAAGTCCCGCCGTCCGGATATTTGAAGATATCCGGGAAGTAGAAACGCCGGCCGCGCGGCGGACCGGCGTTCCGTCATCCCCCCACGTCAAGACGCGAAGCGATCGCGCGGCGTAGCGTGAGCGGATCGGAATAGGCTATGCCCGAATCGGCCGGAAGTCCGAATGCGAGGCGCGTCACCTTCACTTCCGGAAACTGCTTCAGATTTTCCGCGAGGAACGCGGCCGTCGCGTCGCCTTCCATATCGGTTGAAAGCGCCAGGACGACCTCTTTGAATCCTTCGTTTCTGACGCGGTCGAGGAGTTCCGCTATGCGGAGTTTTTCGGGCCCCGAGCGGTTCACGGGCGAGAGTTTGCCCATCAGCGCGTGATAGCGGCCGCGGAATGCGCCGGAGGATTCTATCGACTGTATGTCCGCAGGCTCTTCGACCACGCAGACTGCGGAGCCGTCGCGGACGGTGTCCGTGCACAGAGCGCACGGATTGGCGGTCTTCAATGTGAAAGATCCGCACCGCGCGCAGCAGCACATGGTCTCCCGCGCGCGGGCGAGCGCGGCGGCTATGGGGTCGGCCACGCGCTCAGGCTCGCGCAGTATCGCGAGCGCGGCGCGCAGCGACGAGCGCCTTCCAAGGCCCGGAAGCCTCGAAAGCGCCCTCGACAGGTCTTCAAGCGGATCCGCCATCAGCCCATCTGCCCGGATTCCATCATCATCTTGCGCATTTCCTCCTGCATCGTTTTCTTGACGCGGGAGATTGCGCCGTTGAAAGTATTGACGAGGAGCGTTTCGAAGCGCGACGTCTTGCCGTTCTTGAGCTCTTCGCAGGCATCCGGCGAAATGCTGATCGACATCACGGTCATGTCGCCGCGGATGCGCACTCCGACGCCGGCGTTTTCATACGTTTCCTCTATGGAATTGACCCTGTCCTGGATGCGCTTTGTCTCCGCGCGCATCTGCATCATCTGTTTGATGTTTCCGATGAGTCCCATTTGTCTGTTCCTTTCTTTTTTCTGTTCCGGCCCGGCGGCCGGTTTGCGTTTGTCTACTCGCGCCGTACGGCTATGCCGTGCTTGCGCGCCTTGTACGAGATTATCCTGCTTGTCGTCGACAGCAGCCGCGCCGCCGCGGCCGTGTTGCCTTTCGTCTTTTCGAGCGCGCGCGCTATCATCGCGCGTTCGACCGCCGCTACCGCCGCGTCGAGCGTCGTCCCTTCCGGCGGGACGCCTCCGTCCGTCTGTGGAAGCGCCGCCGGGGGGCGCAACCCCTCAGGAAGCGTCGCCGGCGCGATTTCGCCGTCCTGCGCCAGCAGCAGCGCCCTTTCCATGCAGTTTTCAAGTTCGCGGACGTTGCCGGGCCACGTGTGGCGCAGCAGCAGGTCTGCGGACTCCGGCGCGAGGCGCGGAGGCCGGCGGTTCCACTCTTTCGAATACTTTTCGATGAAATGGTCTGCGAGGAGCAGTATGTCGTTTCCGCGCTCCGACAGCGGCGGCAGCCGTATCGGGAACACGTTGAGGCGGTAGTAGAGGTCTTCGCGGAATCTGCCTTCCGCGCACATGCCGGCGAGATCCCGGTGCGTGGCCGCTATGATGCGGACGTCCGATTCCACCGGATGTTCGCCTCCCACCGGGACGAACGCCCGCTCCTGTATGACGCGCAGGAGCTTGGCCTGCACGGAAAGCGGTATCTCGCCGGCCTCGTCCAGAAAGAGCGTTCCGCCGTGGGCCATTCCGAAACGGCCTTTATGCTCCGATTCCGCCCCGGTGAACGCGCCTTTGACGTGTCCGAAAAGTTCCGACTCTATGAGCGATTCCGGCAGCGCGGCGCAATGCACGGCCACGAACGGCCCGGCGGCGCGCGGCGAGGCGTCGTGTATCGCGCGCGCCACGAGTTCCTTGCCGGTTCCGGTTCCGCCCAGTATCAGGACTGTCGCGCCCGTCGGCGCCACTTTTCCGATTTCGGCGTACACGCGCTGCATGGCCGGCGAACTGCCGATGATCCCCTGCGGCGGCGTTTTGCGCACGAGCTCCGCCCTAAGCCGTCTGTTTTCCGCCACGAGCGATTCGTGCGCGTCCTGCAGATCGCGCCGCAGAAGAAGCGCGCGCGCGATCATGGAAGCCGCGATCTGCAGTATGCGCGCGGTCTCGGCAAGTTCTCCGCCCGGCCCTGCGGGCCGGTATACGGCAAGCGCTCCGAGCGCCTTTTCCTGCTCGCGTATGGGAACGCAGATGAATGCGGTGTTGGGATCGCGCCCCGACCCGGTCCTGTTCAGGAACACGCTCGATTCCGCCGTATTCGATACGACGAGCGGCTCTCCGCTCTGTATCACGCGCCCGACCACGCCTTCGCCCAGCCTGTAGCGCCCGTGCGAAGCCTGCTCCGGCGTAAGGCCGCGCGACGCGTCGATCCAGATCGATTCCCCGTCGCGCGCGAGGAGCGTGATTATCGAGCGTTCGCAGCCGAGATTCCGCGCGATCGATTCCAGAATCGGCTCCGTCACCGTGCGGAGGTCGATCGTGCGGTCTACGGTTTCGGAAATCTCCTGCAGAAGCCGCAGCTCGCGCGCATGGCGCGATCCCGCCTGCGAATCCGCTCCGCCGTATGTGGTTTCATGCGGCACGTCCACCGCCCGGGCACCTGTCTCAGACGGAGAGTTTGCGGCCTGAAAGGTCTTCGTACGCCTTGACGTATATTTCGCGCGTGCGCGAAATCACGTCCGCAGGCAGCTCCGGACCCGGCGGCTGGCGGTTGAAATTGATAGAATCGAGCCAGTCGCGCACGAACTGCTTGTCGAGCGAGGGCGGATTCGAGCCTGTCGCGTAGGAGGCCTTGGGCCAGAAGCGCGAGGAATCTGGCGTGAGGACTTCGTCCGCAAGTATTATCGAGCCGTCCGTGTCGCGCCCGAATTCGAATTTCGTGTCGGCGATTATTATGCCGCGCTCGGCCGCGTAGTCAGCCGCCTTGCGGTAGCAGTCGACGGATTCGTCTCGCAGCGCCGCCGCGAGTTCGCGCCCTGTCGCAGCCGCCATCTCCTCGAACGTCACCGCCATGTCGTGGCCGCCGATCTCCGCTTTCGTGGTCGGCGTGAAAAGCACTTCGTCGAGTTTCGACGCGTTTTCGTATCCGGGGCGGAGTTTCATTCCGTTCACGGTCCCGGACGTTTTGTATTCCTTCCAGCCGGATCCCGTGAGATATCCGCGCACGATGCACTCGAAGGGCGTCATCTCCACCTTGCGTACAAGCATGGAGCGCCCGCGCAGGTCGTCTTTGAACGGAGCCAGGATTTCGGGATATTCGTCCACGTCGGCGGTGACGAGATGGTTCTTCACTCCAAGGAACTCCATCCAGAAAAGGGAAAGCTGGTTCAGCACCTTGCCCTTGTCAGGCACGCCGGACGGAAGTATCACGTCGAACGCGGATATGCGGTCTGTCACTACCATCAGGAGCTTGTCGCCGAGGTCGAACACGTCCCTGACCTTGCCGGATTTCGCCGTCAGGCCCGGAATGTGCGTTTCAAGAAGAGCGTGGTTTTTGTCGTATTTCATTTTTTTGCTTTCGCGGCGTTGCGCCGCACTGGTTGCGTTTCGGGCGAGTATACCACAATCCTTGCGGTCAAAGGCTGAATCCGCCGTCGCAGACTATGGTCTGCCCTGTTATCCACGAGGCGTCCGGCGACAGCAGAAACGCCGCGGCCGCCGCCACCTGGTCCGGCGTGCCTATGCCGAGCGGGTGCGCTTTCGCGAGAGCGTCGAGCTGTTCTTTGTCCAGTTTGCCCGTCCAAGCGCGCGAAAGTTCCGTGTCCACCACGCCGGGCGCGACCGCGTTCACCCGCATTCCGTACGGCGCAAGCTCCGCGGCCGCCGCGCGCGTCAGCCCTTCCACTGCGGCTTTCGCCGCCGAATACGCCGCGTGCCCCTTTGCGCCGCCGTGCGCGGCCGCCGAGGACACGAGTACCGCGGACGCTCCGCGGACGCGGTTCGCCTTTTTGGACATCCATCCCAGGAACCGGAGCGGGAAGCCCGCATGGACCGCCGCGAGCGCGGAGAACGTCTCCGGCTTTGCAAGGGCGAGCGGCGCGGGGGCGTCAAACCCCGCGAAATGCGCGAATCCGCAAACGCCGCACGAGTTGTCCGCTATCGTCCGCAGGAGCGTCTCGAAGCCTTCGTCCGTCGTTACGTCCCCCGCCGAGCGCGCCACGCGCCCGTCCGCGCCGAAGAGTTGTTCAAGCCTGGCGCCGTCGATGTCCGCCGCCACGATTTTCCCGCCTCCCGCCGCGAGCCTGCGTACGAGCACGGAGCCGATGCCCCCCGCCGCGCCGGTGACAACCGTGCAGAAACCGTCCATTCCGCATCCTCCTTCCGCTTCCGTTTTCATTCCGCCGCCCCCGCAAGGACCGCGAGGTCCCGCACCGTGCGGCAATTCATGAATTCTTCTATCGTCGCGCGCTTTCCGTAGTCCTGCTCTATCATTACGAGCAGTGCGAAGCCTTTCATGGAGTTCCAGTCCGGCGCGTCGCGGAATGCGAAATCCGCCCCTGCCACGTCGCATTCCAGTATGTCCGCCGCTTTGGATATGAAATCATCCATCTTCTTCGATCTCCGCATGGTGCTCCGGCGCCGCGCCGCGGCGCGGCAGGGCCAGCACGTATTTTTTGAAATCCGCCCCTTCGCTTTCCAGCGTGTAGCCGAGGCTGTCGAACAGCTTTTCCGCCGGCGCGTTCTTTCCGGTCGCGCGCCAAGTTGCGCGCAACGTGCGGACGCCGCGCGCCGCGAGCCGCTTTTCCGCGGACAGCGCGGCCGCGTGTTCGATGCGCCTGTTCATCGCGCGGCAGGACATCGTGAAATCCTCTATCTCCGCCGTTCCGCCGGAGATCTTTGCGTTTATGAACGCTATCGTGCCGTAGTCGCCGAATCTGTCGCGCGCCGAAACCGCGAAGACCGCCCGGTCTTCCGCATGCGCGTACTCGCGGATTTCCTCTTCCGTCCGCCGCGTCCCCGCCGCGTTCATCTGGTTGGATTTCGCGCTGAGCTGCGCAAGCCGCGCGCAGTCTTCATCGCGCGCGGCGCGCACCGACACTTTCAGCGCCAGGCGTTTGAAATACCCGTCCGCGCCGAGCGCCGCCTCCGCCTCGCGCCGTTTCGCCTCGGCGCGGTACATTGCGGTTTTCGCCGCGTCTTCCGCCGTGTACGCGCCGCGCGGAAAGAACACTCTTTCCAGCGCTTGCGCAAAGCCTGCGAGTTCTCCCGGGTTCGACGGGAAGTCCGGGACGGCCGCGCCGGTGCGCGATGCGCGCATCTCCGCGCGTTCGCCCGGATTGTCGTCGATGAATACGAACGCCCCCGGCGAAATGTTGAGCGTCCGCGCGATTTCCTCTAGGCTTTGCGGTTTAGGCTCCCATCCGGCGCGGACGGCGGCGAAATCCTCCTCTTTGAGGATCATGCCGGGGACGTTCCAGACGCGCGCGGCGTCCCGAGGATCGTTTTTCGTTATTCCGGCGAGCAGCGTTCCGCGCTTCGACATTTCCAGAAGCGCGCGTTGGAAATCCGCGCGCGGCGATATTCCCTCAAGTCCGTCCTCGCCTACCGTCCCGTCCCACAGCGTCCCGTCGAAATCCACGGCGATCGCCTTTTTCAGTTCTCCGCGCATATCTTCCGCGTGCATTGCGATTTCCGCGCGAAGCGCGCGCAGTCCGGCAAGCGACCAGGGCATCGCGGCAAGCGCCGCCATGCGCGCGTCGCGGAACGGCGCGGTGCAACCCCTTTCGACCGCCCGCACGTCTATCGCGCGCACCGCAGATCCGGGAAATCTCTTCCGCAGGGCGTCCGCCGCGACTGCGGGGTCCAGACGCTTCGCGGCCGCTCCGGGATCGTCGATCGCGAGGAATATGGCGTCCGGCGCGAACTCTTCCAGTTCGCGCGGCGGCGCGAGCGCGGTTTCCGCCCACGCCCCGAACCCCGGCGGCGTCCACACGTCGAAGTCTTCGCGCAGCATGCCGGCCAGCACTTCCGCCGAGACGTCTGAAAGCAGCGCGATTTTCATAGCGGGATGCGTGCGAAAAATTCCCCGAGCGTCCGGGTGGTTGCTATTTCCGCGAGCGGCGTCTCGAATCCGTAGCGGTTCTCGAGCTCCATGACGAGGCGCAGATGCATTACGCTGTCCCATTCCGGGATGCTTCCGTACGCGGTGTCCATCGTGGCGGATTCCGGCGGTATGCCGAGAACCGAAGCGGCGAAATCCAGAAATTCGCGTCCGTCTTTCACAGCTCCTCCCCCGCAAAGTCGAAGCATTCCGCTTTGAATCCGTCCGGCAGCGCGATTTTCGCCGCCGCGGCCGAAAGCCCTCCGCCGAATCCCGCCGCCAGCAGCCGCTTTCCGGCCGCGTCCGGTCCGCGTTTTGCGATGGCGACAGGTATGCTGGCCGAGCCGGGATTTCCGCTCTCTTCGCACCCGTTCCATGTTTTTTCCGGCGTGAACCCCAGGCTTTTCGCAAGCCTTCCCGTCATGTACATGTTCGCCTGGTGCGGAACGAACGCATCCACGTTTTCCGGCCGCGCGTCCGCGGCGTCCATGAAGCCGCGAATGAAATCCGCCGCGGCCGACGTGACGAATCTGAACACGCCGAATCCGTCCATTTCGATGCGTCCGCCGCATGAGAGGCGCAGCGCGTCCGCTTCCGCGCCGTCGCTCATGAACCCGAAAAGCCACGGGTCGCGCGCTTCGTCCGACGGCGAAACTATCGCGGCGGCTGCGGCGTCGGCGAAGACGGGAAGTGCGCCGGCGTCGGCCGGGTTGATTGCGGCGGACTGGACGTCGCCGTCGCACAAAAGAACCTTTCCCCCAGTTGCCGCGGCGTAGACGGACGCGATGTGCAGTCCGTGCACGAATCCCGGGCATGCAAGGCGCAGATCGGTGCAGATGCAGTCCCGCGGCGCGCGGAGCGCGCCGTGGAGGCGGTGGGAGAGTCCCGGCATTTCGAGGCCGGGGGTGATTGACACGGCGACTATGGCGGACAGATCGCCGGGCGCGGTTCCCGAAATCGCGAGCGCCCGGCGCGCCGAAGCGGCGCACAGCGCGAAAGTGTCCGTTCCGGGCTTGGCGAGGCGCAACGTGCGGAAGCCGGCGGCCGCAGCCGCAGATTCCGCTTTTTCCCGTCCGCAGACCGCTGCGCAGCGTTCTGCGGCGTCGGCGCGGATTTCCGGCAGGCATGCCGCCACGGCGTCGATCCGCGCACCGTTTTGTGCGACAAGTTTCACGGGCGTTATTTTACCATCTTTCCCCCTCTCTTGGGAAGTTGCCGCCGCGTCGCATTTGCGCGCCCTGCCGGTTCAAGGGGCTTGGCCCCGCGCCGCGGTTTCCCCTCCGGCTCGCCGCAAACCGCTCTCTCG
>CACYEO010000048.1 GCA_902773475.1 uncultured bacterium
GCGAGGCCGGCGAACCCCTTCAGCGCCGCGACAGCGACGTTGACCGCCATGCCGGCGTATGCGACCCGGCGAACCTTGCCGATCATGTTACTTTCCTGCGACATGCGCCTCCACCATCTTTCACCAGCTAGGCGCAGATGCGCCTTTTTGTTTAGACACAGTATTTACAGAATTGACAGAATTGTGATTGGGATGGGAAGCGGGACGCTCCGCTCTCCAACTCAAATCTTCAGCCCCTGTAATTCTGTAAATTCTGTCAATCATGTGTCGGAAAAAAAAGATACTTGGCGGCGAGAGCATCGTCGAGACGGCCTTCCTTGACCTGGAAGAAGCAGTTAAGTCTGAGCATGGATTGAGTCCTTTCAATTTCATGTTTAACACGTAAAGCGGCAATATTATATCACACCTCTCCGCCGTTTCCCATCGCGCGACTTTGCGGAAAGCAGCAGGAAATGGTATCATACGCGGCGTTTTCTGCCGCGAACGCCGGAACGGAGTGGACATGAAGCTGACTGTCAACAAAGAATACAAGTTGAGACACCTTTTCGCGGCTGCAGTTTTTGCAGCCGCCGGATGCTGGTTCTTCCGGGACGGTCTTTCGGCATGGCCGCGCGAGAACGAAAAGTGGCGGAACGATCCGGCAAACGCCGCATACGTAGCGCTGTGGGACGCCGGCAAAACGCCGCAGGACGCCCCGCCGGTGCAACGCCCCCCCTACCCTCCGCAAAAAATCAGAGGACAGATTTTCTTCGGCATCGCGCTTTGCGGCATCGCGGCGTTTGTCGTCTTGATGCTGGCTGCGGAATCCATGAAGTCGCTTGAATGGGATCCCGGGACCGGGACGATGAAAGGTTCTCTGACTGGCGGAAAGACTTTGGATTTCCGCAACGTGGAAAAGCTCGACCTTTCGAAGTGGCGCGGAAAGCGTGTTGCGCGGGTTGTCATGGCGGACGGGCGGAAAATCAAACTCGACGCATGGCACCACGCGGGCGCGGCGGAACTTGTGCGCCATCTCCGCGACACGCTGCACATAGAGTCCGAAGATTGAAGTTACGCGGGCCGAAGCGCTTCGTTCGGCTCCGCAGGACCGTCCCTTCGCGGGAGCGCGCCGAAAATTTCCAGCGCCTCCCCCGCCAGGAACAGCGATCCGCAGACCACTACGCTTCCGCCCGCGGAACGCGCCGCTTCCGTCGCCGCGCCGATCGCTTCGCGCAGGCTGCCGAACGCCTGCGCCTCCGCGAAACCGGCTTTCAGCATCAAGGCCGCAGTCTCCCGCGCGGGCATCGTGCGCGGATTGGCCACCGGCGCGGCGAATCCCGATTTCGAGAACGCGGCCAGCTCGTGCAAGTCCGACGCCACGTCCTTGTCTGCGCAGAATCCAGCGACGGTGCATACCGGTTGCGGCAGGGCGCATTCTTCCACCGCCTTGCGCAGCGCTGCGCATCCGTCCGGATTGTGCGCGCCGTCCACCATCGTGCAGGGATGTTCCCGCACGCGCTGGAAACGTCCGGGCCAGACGGTCCGTTCCAGTCCGGCCGCGAGGGCTTCCGGCGGGATGTCGAACCCTTCGGCGGAGAGGACTTCGAGCGCGGCGGCGGCGGTGCAGGCGTTTTCCGCCTGGAAAGGGCCTGCGAGCGGCAGACGCACGGGCGTGGTCTGCGCGTTGCGGTAGAATACCTGTACGGTCTGTCCAAGCGGAGAAGAATCCAGCGTCCGAACCGGGTTGGTCTGCGGGGCGGAGAAAAGGCGCGAACCGGCGGCGCGCGCGGCGGATTCGATCACGGCGAAAGCTCCGGGCGGCGTAGCGCCGCAGACGACCGGGCGGCCGGGTTTGATTATCCCGGCTTTTTCGCGGGCGATGGCGGCGTGCGTTCCGCCGAGCCATGCGCAGTGGTCGAGGCCGATTCTCGTGATGACCGACGCCAGCGTGCCTTCGATGACGTTTGTCGCATCCATCCTGCCGCCGAGTCCGGTTTCGAGAACGGTGACGCACGGGCGGGCGGAATGCGCCGCGATGTTCCGGAAAAGAACGAATGCGACAGCGGTCAGACATTCGAAAAATGTGACATCGACCCCGCGCCGTTCGAGTTTCTCCACTGCCGGAAAAACCGCCGCGGCCGCTTCCGAAAGCGCGGCGTCTGACGCCGGGCGCCCGTCGATGGAAAATCTTTCGTTCAGGCGCAGCAGGTGCGGGGACGTGTACCGGGCGCAGGAATACCCCGCCGCGCGCAGGCACGAATCGATCATGGCCGCAACCGCGCCTTTCCCGTTCGTGCCGGCTATGTGGACGCAGCGCAATCTGTTCTGCGGATTGCCGAGATCCGCCAGCAGCGTGCGGATGGTTTCAAGGCCGGGGCGCATGCCGAAGCGCCGCCGGGCTGCGAGTTTTTCGAGGAGTTCCCGGTCCACGGCAGGTCTCCGTTCAGCGTTCCGCCGCCGCAAGGACGCATGCCGCGGTGCAGACGTACGCGGCGAGGACGAGCCACAGGATGCGGTCCGTCAGGAGGACGCGTTCGGGGCGGCCGACGTCGCTGTTGCGCAAGGCGAGCGCGGCGTAGCGGGCGAGCCCCGCCGCCACCGGGATCGCAGACAGCCACAGACGGGAAGTGCCGTAGCGCGCCACCGTTTCAGGCGCGAGGGTGTAGGAAACGTAGACGGCCACGGTGGCAGTCGCCGACAGGGCCGCGAGAATGTCTATGGCCGCGGGATGGTAGCCGCCGAGCGCGGCGCGCGAAGACGATGCGTTGAGTTTTTCGTGCCGGCGTTTGCACAGCGCGAGAAACAGCGAAAGGCAGAAGGTGCATGCGTACAGCCACGGAGATATGCGCGCGTCCAGGACGGCTGCGCCGGCCACAGCGCGCATCACGAATCCAGCCGAGATCGCAAGCACGTCCACGTATGCGAATCTTTTCAGGAATCCGGAATACAGGCACTGGACGACCGAATATCCCAGGATGGTGAGGAACGCGCCCGTCCGCGAAGGCGCCGCCGCCGTCACCGCGGCGGGGAACGCCATTCCGCATGCGAAGAGGACGAGCGCCGCGCGCACGGCGTCCACGGTGCGGATTTTCCCGGAAGCAACGGGGCGCAGCCTCTTGACCGGGTGGAGGGCGTCTTCGGAGATGTCCGACACGTCGTTGAGCAGGTAGAACGAAGACGAAACCAGGCAGAAAGACCCCGCCATCCCCGCAGCGAGCAGCGCCGCGGAAACCGTGAATGCGAAATTCCGCTGCGCCGGATCCGCTGCGGCGAAGAACCACGCCAGAAGCACTACGCCGTTCTTCGTCCATTGCGGGACCCTCAATGCGGAAAACCATGTTTTCAGCATCTGCCCCTCCTGAGCCGGAAGACCATTTTGAGGGATTCAAGCGCGATTCCCGCCGTGATTTTGGACTCGCCTGCCGTGCGGTCGCGGAAGGCGATGGGGATTTCCGCGATGCGCAGACCCGCTTTCCAGGCGCGCCAGTTCATTTCAAGCTGGAAAGAGTATCCGGCCGAGGCGACGGCGCCGATGTCGATCTTGCGCAGCGCATCCGCCGTGAAGCATTTGAAACCGCCGGTCGGATCCCGTACGGGCAGGCCCGTCCCGATGCGCACTACAATTCCGCCGAATCTGGACACGAGCCTGCGTTTGAGCGGCCACCCCGGCGTGGAGCCGCCTTTGACATATCGCGAGCCTATCGCCACGTCGGCTTCGCCGTCGCACGCGGCGAGGAGTCGCGGAATGTCGGCGGGGTCGTGCGAGAAATCGCAGTCCATCTGCACGATCCGCTCCGCGCCGCGCGAGAGGGCTTCGCGGAAAGCGGCGGCGTAGGCGCGGCCGAGTCCCTGCTTGCCGGGGCGGTGCATCACGGAAATGCGCGGCTCGCGCGCGGCTGCATCGTCGAGAATCGCGCCGGTCCCGTCGGGCGAATTGTCGTCCGCGAAAAGAACCGAGCCGTCAGGGGGCAGATGCTCCAGAACCGCACGGGCCATCGCCAGTGCATTGTCCTTTTCGTTGTAGGTGGGAATCGCGACGATTATGCGCGGGCCGGACATGTTCAGCCGAGTTTCTTCTTGATTTCCCTGATTTCCGCGCGCAGTTTCGAAATCGCCTTCGGCGCGAGCGCGATCGCGGCTACGTCGCGAAGCGACCCTGCGGGCGTTCCGATGACGTACGCGCCGGACGGAACGTCCTGCGGAACGCCGGCCTGCGGGCCTATCTGGGCGCGGTCGTTCACATGTATATGGCCGGATATCCCGGCCTGCGCCCACACGAGAACGCCGTTTCCGATGTGCGCGGAGCCAGCCACGCCGGATTGCGCTATCAGGCCCGAGCAGGAACCTATCTGGACGTTGTGGGCGACCTGCACGAGGTTGTCGATCTTCGTGCATGCGCCGATGCGCGTGCGCCCGAGGCGGGCGCGGTCGATCGTCGTATTGGAGCCTATTTCCACGTCGTCGCAGATTTCGACGATTCCGAGCTGCGGGATTTTGGAAATCGAAATGGATCCGTCCGGGCGGACTTCGTGCGTGTAGCCGTAGCCGTCGCCTCCGATACGCACCCCGCAATGGAGAATCACGCGTTTGCCGAGGACTGAACCTTCGCGAAGCGTAACCTGCGGGTATATGTGGCAGCATTCGCCGAGACGGCAGTTCTCGCCGATGTACACCTGCGCTTCGACAACGCAGCCGTCGCCGATGGCCGCGCCGGATTCTATCACGGTGTACGCGCCTATGTGCACGTCGCGGCCGATGGATACGTTTTCGCCGATCGAAGCGGTGGGATGTATTCCGGGCGCGCGGACCGGGGCCGGCGGCGCGAAAAGAGCGGCGGCCGCCATGCAGGCTTCGTCCGGCGACGCCACCCGTATCGCGGCGCGGCACGGGAAAGGCGCGGACCAGGTGTCCGGCAGCAGTATCGCCGACGCTTTCGTCAGGGCGACGGCTTTCGCGTACTTGGGGTCTTTGCAGAACGACAGGTCGCCCTCGCGGGCCTCTTCGAGCCCGGCGACGGCGGAAACCGTCGTGCTACCGTCGCCTTCGACGGCGCCGCCTATGCGCGCGGCGAGTTCTTCCGCTGAAAGTGTCATTGCGCAGGCCTCACTTTGCGGCCGCAGGCACGGAAGCCGGCGCGGAAGCGGGGGCGGGCGCGTCGCCGCCGCCCGCGGGACGGCGCAGGCGCTGGCGCGCGCCTTCTTCGGCCTCTTTCGCGGCGGCGCGCGCGGCTTCCGCGTCGATGCCGGCGAATTTCAGCACTTCTTCCGTGACGTCCACCCCGTCGGCGGACCAGACGGTCGTGCCGCTGTCGATGACGAGGGTGTAGCCTTTCTCCTTCGCGAATTTCGCGATTGTCGCGCGCGTTTTTTCGGCGGCGTTGCGCGAAAGAAGCGAACGCAGCTCGCCGAGGATGTTGTCGCATTCCTGCGTCTTGAGCATGAACTGCTGCTGGAGCGTGGCGAAGCGCTTGCGGTCGGCGTCGAATTTCCTGCGGGCTTCTTCCAGAACGGACGGGTTCAGCATCGGGTTCGGCGTCTGGAGCGATTCCGACTGCTTGCGGAGATCCGCGCCGAGAGCCTCCAGCTCTTCCTGCATCTTGAAAAGCTGTTCTTCGAATCCTGCGCGTTTTTCGGAAATCGCCTTCATGTCGCGCGGGTAGTCGGCGTCGAGACGGACGAGTTCGGCCATGTCGACCGTGGCGATTTTCGTTTCCGCGGCGGCCGCGCACGATATCGCCGCGATTGCGGCGGCAAAAATTTTTTTCATCGTTTTTTTCCTTTTCTTGCTTTTCCGCTGGGGGAATTGCGGGATAGTCTACACCATCCCGCACCGCATTGCAAACGTCCGCGCGGCATTGTGGTATACTCGCGCGAACGGAAAAAGGAGCAAACAGCAGACATGAGCGCGAAAAAACTTCTTTCGGCGAACGAAGCGATAGCATGGGGCGCGGCGAAGGCCGGCTGCGCAGTGGCGTCGGCGTACCCCGGAACGCCCTCCACCGAGATACTCGAGAACATCGCCAAGTTCAAGGATTCCATCAAATGCGAATGGGCCGTGAACGAAAAGGTGGCCATGGAAACCGCCATCGGCGCGTCGATGTGCGGTGCGCGTTCGCTCACCGCCATGAAGCACGTGGGGTTGAACGTGGCGATGGATCCGCTGATGACATACTGCTACGTCGGCGCCCTCGGCGGCATGGTGATAATCTCCGCCGACGATCCGGGGATGCATTCATCGCAGAACGAGCAGGACAACCGCAATCTCGCGAAGTTCGCCCGCGTGCCCCTGTTCGAGCCGTCGGACAGCCAGGAGGCGTTCGACATGGTGCAGCAGGCGTTCGAGATTTCCGAAAAATTCAGCGTTCCGGCGATAATCCGCCTCACGACCCGCACATCGCATTCTTCGGGGCTTGTAGACACCGGTGATTTCACCCCCGCGCCGCGCCCTCCCATCCCGTATGAAAAGGACATTTCGCGCAACATCCCCGTGCCCGCTTTCGCGCGCGGAATGCGCGTCAAGGCGCAGAAGCGCACCGAGGCTATGCGCAGCGCCGCCTGCGAATCCCCGCTCAACCGCGTCGAGCAGGGCGACGCCAGGCTCGGAATCGTCACTTCGGCGGTCGCCTACCAGTATGTGAAGGAGGTCTTCCCCGAATATTCCATCCTGAAACTCGGCTGGACGAACCCCTTCCCGGTCGAGCTGGTGAAAAAATTCGCTTCAAGTGTGAAGGAACTGCTTGTCGTCGAGGAACTCGATCCTTTCATGGAAGAACAGATCCGCGCGGCAGGCATCGCGGTCAAGAGCCATGCGACTGAATTGAACATGCTTGAACTCAACCCCGACAGGCTGCGCGCGCTGCGCGCCGAAATCTGCGGCGACGTCCCTGCGCCGCAGGCCGCCAAGCCTCCGGAAGGCCTTCCGACGCGTCCGCCGGTCCTTTGCGCCGGATGCGGACACCGCGGCGTTTTCTACGTGCTGCACAAACTCGGCGCGACCGTAACCGGAGACATCGGATGCTACACGCTCGGCGCGTTCCCTCCCCTCTCCGCGATGGATTCCACGATCTGCATGGGCGCTTCGATCGGCAACGCGGCGGGAATGCGCAAGGCCGGACACCCCGGCCGCATCTGCGCCGTCCTGGGCGATTCCACGTTTTTCCATTCCGGCATGACGGGGATCCTCTCCGCACATTACAACGGAACGCCGGTCGTCACGGTCGTTCTCGACAACCGCATAACCGCGATGACCGGCCACCAGGACAATCCCGGCACCGGCAAGACGCTCGCCGGCGACCCCGCACCGGTCACGGAAATCGCGGACATCGCGCGCGCATGCGGCTACAAACGCGTCCATAAAGTGTCCGCCAACGACCTTGCGGAACTTGAACGCGTCCTGAAAGACGACATGGATTCCGGCGAAGGCGCGGTCGTGATAGCCCACGCCCCGTGCCGCATTGCCGCCAAACTCGCCCACGAAGGGCTTTGCGCAGTCGATCCCGCCAAGTGCAAGGCCTGCGGAGCCTGCTTCAAACTCGGCTGCCCCGCCATGACCCGCGGGGCGGAGATCGCGCCGGGACGCTTCCAGATGAAAATCGATCCCGCGCAGTGCGCAGGATGCACCCACTGCGCGCAGGTCTGCAGATTCGGCGCCATCTCCAAAGTGAAATGACAGCCGGCGTCCCTTCGCTCGCGGAAGCATTCCGGAAACGCCTTGCCGGGCATCCGGACTCTCCCGCGTTCATGATAACATCCGGCGACCGGTATCTCCAGATACCGTGGCGCCAGTTCATGCGCGACGTCGACGCCATGGCCTGGGCGATCCGCCACTACTACGGCAAAGACGCCGTGATCGCGCTCCTCGGCGAGAATTCGTACGAGTGGATGACATGCCACGCCGCCTGCATATTCTGCGGTGCGACGGTCGTTCCGCTCGACACGTCCGCCTCGCCTGCGGAACTCGCAATGCGCATCTCGTTCACGGGAACGAAACTCGTCGTGTTCTCCGCGCAGAACAGGCAGAAGGCCCGCGACACGATGCGCCTGACCTCCGGAACCGGCGTCGCGTTCGTCGGCTTCGGCTCGGTCATGGCGGACAATGTCGTGATGGCCGGGCACAAAGCCCTGCGCGAAGGCGCGCCGTCCGTGTTCGACTCCGACCGCGATCAAAACGAAACCGCGACCATCGTGTTCACGAGCGGAACCACATCCAAGCCGCGCGGCGTGGAGCTTTCGCTGGCGAACATGTCGGCGTTCCCCGCTTCCGCCGCGCGCGTCCTTCCCGTCGAACCCGGTTGGCGTTCGCTGATGGTTCTGCCGCTGCACCATATCTTCGGCATTGAGACCACGTATTTCCTGCTTGCAAACGGCGTGGCGCTCGGCGTGTGCCCGGACTTCAGGCGGCTGCACGATTCCGTCAGGCGCTTCCGCGCCGACTGCCTGTTTCTCGTCCCCGCGCTTGCCGAAATCCTCGCCCAGAAGGAGACGTTCCGCCGCCGCAGCTGCGAACAGGCCTGCGACGGCCGGGAGGAGTTCAACGACGAAGGCGACATATCCCTGAAGTGGATACTGACCGGCGGAGCGCCGCTGATGCGAAGGACGTTCGAAAACCTCCAGGCGCTCGGCATAAGGGTGCTCGAAGGCTACGGCCTCACCGAGACCGCGTCCCTGTTCTCGCTCGCGCCGTTCGACGATCCCCGCCCCGGCACCGCGGGTCTCGCTTCGCCGCTTTGCGAAACGCGCGTGTCGCCCGACGGCGAACTGCTCATCCGCGGGCCGTCTGTCTTCAAAGGATATTTCCGCGATCCGGAATCCACGTCGCGCGTCCTTTCGAAAGACGGCTGGTTTTCGACAGGGGACAACGGCTCGATATCCCAGGACGGATATGTCACCGTTTCATCGCGCCGCAACCGTTCGATCATCCTTTCCTCCGGAAAGAAAGTCGCGCCCGAGGAACTGGAATACATGCTCGGCGCGATGCCGGGCGTCCTGGAATCCATCGTGACCGGCGAGGGCGAATCGCGCATCATAACCGCCGAGATATACACCCTTGCGCCCAAGGCGGCGATAGAAAGGCAGATCTCGGCTCTCAACACGATGCTGCCGATCTACAAGCGCATCAGAAACGTCGTGATCCGCAACGAGCCGTTTCCGCGCACGGCGTCCGGCAAGATAATCCCGGACCGCGGTTGAAAGATGCAATCCGCAAGTCTTTCCACACGGGAAAACACGCCGCCGGGAAAATGGAATTCCTGGCGCTGGCAGATGGCGCACGCCTTGAAGATCCCGCCGGGCGGGAAGGCGGCGTCGCGCGTCGCCGCGCGCTACCCGTTCTTCGCGACTCCGTATTCGCTGGAGCTGGCGGCGGAATGCCCGGGTTTCGCAAAACAGGTGTTCCCGGATCCGCGCGAGCTTTCTGACGCCGGATCGATGCCGGCCGACCCGTTCGGCGAAACCGGTCTTGCGGCGGCCGCCGTCCCGGGACTGAAGCAGCGCTATCCCGACCGCGTCCTCGTAATGGCCGCGGCAGGCTGCGCCATGCGCTGCCGCCACTGCACGCGCAAGGGGATGCTCGGAACGGCGCAGACCATGTCTTCGCCAGAAAGTATCGCGAAAGCCGTCGCGTGGATCGAAAAACATCCCCGCGTGCGCGACGTCCTCGTGTCCGGCGGCGATCCGCTCGTCCTGCCCGACGCCGCGGTCGCGCGGCTCCACGACGCATTCGCTTCGCTGCGGCAGATAGAATCCGTGCGCATCTGCACGCGCGCGCCGTGTACGCTTCCGATGCGCATAACGCCGGCGCTCGTGCGCATCCTGGCGCGCTCCAAGAAGACATGGGTCAATACGCATTTCAACTGCGCGGGCGAACTCACGCCAGACGCGGTCCGCGCATGCGGAATGCTCGTTGACGCCGGCATTCCCGTCTCCTGCCAGACCGTCCTCCTGAAAGGCGTGAACGACACTCCCGCGAAAATGCTCGCGCTTCTGCGCGCCCTGCAGCGCGCCAGGGTGCGGCCGTACTACGTCTTCCTGTGCGACCCCGTCGCCGGCGTTTCGCATTTGCGCGTGCCGGCGGACAAGGCGCGCGCGCTCGAAAAAACCGTTGCCGAAAGCATCGGCGGACTTGCATTGCCGCGTTTCGTCGCCGACATTCCCGGGGCGCGCCGCAAAACGCCCGTATCGGAATTGGAATCCGTCTGCGGCCCACGTGCGTTTTGACAGGCAATCGGGCTGTTTGCTAAAATGTCCGCGTTTCCGCGAAGGCGGAATAAAAACAAGGAAAAACAAATGTCAAAATTCGCAGTAATCGCCGGTGCCGCCGCTTCGGCCATGCTCCTCTCCGGTTGCGTGCTGACCAGCTCGCAGAACATCGTGTCCGCCATCACGCTTGATGTGCAGAATCCCGCTTCCGGATATGTCGACAACAGCGTAAAACCCGTCCGCTGCGGCGAAGCAAGCGCCACCGGCATTCTCTGCTTCTCCGAAGGCGACGCCTCCATCAAGGCCGCCATGGAGAACGGCCAGATCAAGAAAGTCCACCACGTGGACTACAAGACGCGCAATTTCTTCGGCGTCGTCGGCAAGACCACGACGCTTGTCTACGGCGAATAAGCCGGACTTCCCATTCAGGGAATTGCGGAAAGCGGTCTGTCGCAACGGCGGCAGGCCGCTTTTTCCGCATCTGCGGAGAATCCGGATGCGGCGGCGCGCTTCAGCCTGCGCTTGACTGCGCAGTCCGGGAGGATTCCACTTTCGAGCGGATCGTCCCGCCGGCCAGGCGCGTGACGATCTCCATCCCCGGACGGGCGTCTTCCGCGCGGACAAGTTTCCCTGCGGAATCCGTGGTGACGGACCACCCGCGCCTGAACGACGATTCCGGGCCGAGCACCGACAGCTTCCCGGACGCTTCGGAGAGCGCGCGGTTCTTGGCCGCCAGGGAGTTGCGCAGTCCGGATTCGAGCCTTCCGCACAGCTCAGGCAGACGCGCCTGCGGGCCGGAGCATCCGGCGAGAAGCGATGCTCTCATTCTCGGCGGCGCGGCGTCCACTGCGGCCTTGGCCGCAGACAAAGGGGCGCGCAGAAGCGCCGGAAGCCTGTCCGCCAAGTTGCGGAGCGCCGATTCGCGTTCCGACAGCAGGCGCCGCGCGCCGGACGCCAGCCGGAAGAGGCAGTTGTCCAGGCGCTGCATCCCGGTCTCCGCCGGATGGCGCAGCGCGGCGCAGAGACGCAGTTCGAGAGACGCCTTCTTCCGCTCGAGTTCTGTTTTGAGAGGCACGCATATTTCGGCGGCGATCGAAGGTGTGCCTGCGCGCACGTCCGCCGCGAAATCGCAAAGCGTGAAATCGGTTTCGTGCCCGACGGCGGATATTACGGGAATGCCGCTTTCCGCCACCGCGCGCACGGCAGTTTCCTCGTTGAACGCCCAAAGATCTTCAATCGAACCGCCGCCCCGTCCGGCGATGATGACGTCCGGCCTGCGCGCGCATCCTTCCGAATTGAACCACCGGATCCCCCGCGCAATCTCCTCCGCCGCGCCTTCGCCCTGGACTTTGACCGGGTAGAGCACGATTTCGATGTTCGGGAAGCGGCGTCTCATCACCGTCGCCATGTCGTGTATCACCGCCCCTGACGGCGAAGTGACCACGCCCACGACGCGCGGGAGGAATGGAATCGGTTTTTTGCGCGCCGCGTCGAACAGCCCCTCCCCCGCGAGTTTCGCTTTCAGGGCTTCGAATTTCGCCGCGAGGCCGCCCTGTCCCGCCGGGGCGATCCTGCGCACGACGAGCTGGTATTTTCCGTGCGGCGGGTAGATTTCCACATCGCCGGAGAAAACGCCTTCGACGCCGTCGCGCAGCGAATCGCGCGCCGCGCAGCGCGAAAGCGCGCTTGCGAACATGACGCACTGGAGCTGCGCGCCGGAATCCTTTACGGAAAAATACGCATGGCCGGAATTGTATACGCGCCAGCCGGATATCTCGCCGCGCACCGAAACCGCGCGCAGGGGACTTCCCCCGATCAGCCGCCGCAGCGCCAGAGTGAACTGCGACACCGTCATCTCGCGCCCGGCGAGGCTTTCCGTCCTTCCTTCCATCCGCTACTCGTCCTTCAGCGGGGCGTATCCCCCCGCGATGAAATCGCGCAGCACGCGGATCGCGTCTCCATGCACGGGCGACGGCTCGGCCGCGTATTCGCGCTCCGCGACTTCAAGCGCTTTGTCCGCATAGCGCGGTTCGGCGCGTATCTTCGCGAAAAGGCACAGGCACAGCGACTTGCGCAGTTCCGTCCGCATGGCGGAAGGCGCGCACGCGCGCATTCCGGCTTCGCCCCAGTAGATCGCGCTCGAAACCGGATCCGTCCAGTCGAGCTTCCCGTATTTGGAATCGATGTCGCGCATCAGCGCGGGATCCATTTTCAGCGATTCCGGCCCGTCCCCCTCCATCGCGGCCGAGACCGTCTTGCGCCAGGAGGAGTTGTAGTACGCCCCTGTTTCGTCGAGCGTACCGTTCACTTTGTTCAGGAAAAGCCAGACGAGTTCGTAGTATATCTTCGGCTCGCGCGGATTGACTTCAAGCGCGTCGTCGCGCAGGAGTTTCATTCCGGCGACCACCCAGCGCCACTTGTCGGCGGGGTCGTCGCAGGACGCGGAAAGATTGTACGACAGGTTCCATGCGGCCATCGACCACGTTTCGGGAGAATGGGGGTCGAGCTGGACAAGCCACATCGAAAGCTGCGCGAGGCTGGCGAACTCCCCTTCGCGCTGGAGGCGCGAAGCATGGAGGCGCAGGAATTCCGAAGCGACGCCGCGCAGTCCGCCGAGCATCGCCACTGCGGCGCGCGTTTCCGCAGGGACGTTTGACGAATACGTATTGTCGATCGCCTCGAGCGCGGTTTTGCGTTCGCGCGCAAGACCGCTCTGGAAAAACGCCGCCGCGGCCGCAAAGGCGGCGGCCGGAACGGCAAACAGGATTGTCGCGGGAATTTTCGCCAAGGCCGGAGTTCCTTGCATTTCAGAAAAACCCGCATTCCGCGAGTTTGGCCATTGTCAGCCCGCCTTCCGCAGGGCTTCCGGCGTCCTGCGCCGCGGTTTGTCCGCTATCGGCCGCTCCTCCCCTCGCGTAGCGCGATAGAATGTCGGATTCCAGATTCACGCGGTCGCCTGGCTTCAGGCGCGAAAGCGTGGTGTGCGCCGCAGTGGAAGGGGTGATGTCGGTTCTGAACCATCCCTCGCCCTTGCCCGACACGGTCAGCGAAACGCCGTTCACCGCCACAGAGCCTTTCAGCACGGTGCCGGCGGACACGACCGGCCCGCATTTTATTTTGAGGGCGAAGTCCCGTCCCGCCGGGATGCGCTCCAGCACTTCGCCGGTGCCGTCCACGTGGCCCTGCACGACATGCCCGCCGAATCTGCCACCCGCGCGCATCGCGCGCTCCAGGTTCACCCTGCTTCCGGGGATCAGCGATCCAAGCGTGCTGCGCCTTGCGGTTTCGTCGAGTATGTCCGCCGCGAACCAGCCTTCGCCGAAGCGCGACACGGTCAGGCACACTCCGTCCACGGCGATGGATTCGCCGTATTCGAAGCCGTCCTCCCACGGGGAGTCAGGGCGTATTTCGATCGAAAGGCCTTCGCCGCGCGAGAGCCGTCCGACCGTGCCGGTCTTTTCCACGAGTCCTGTAAACATTCCTGTTTCCGATTCCCGGTTTTGCGTACGCCGCAAGAATACCACACGCCGCGATTGCGCGCAAGCGCTTGACTTCGCGGACGATAAAGTATAATCTTCGCTCTCCATCCACGCGCGCGCGGACAAGCAGCCCGCGTTCGCGGCGACGGCAACGACACAAGGAAAAACAAATAATGGAAATCATCGACATCAAGGCGCGCGAGATCATCGATTCCCGCGGCAATCCCACGGTTGAAGTGGACGTGATCCTCGAAGACGGCACGCTCGGCCGCGCGGCCGTCCCCTCCGGCGCGTCCACAGGCGTGAACGAGGCTCTCGAACTCCGCGACGGCGACCCGAAGCGCTATCGCGGCAAGGGCGTGCAGAAGGCCGTCGCCAACGTGAACAAGATCATAGCGCCCAAGCTCGTCGGCATGTGCGCGTGCGACCAGCGCGGCATCGACCAGGCGATGCTCAAGCTCGACGGAACGCCTACCAAGTCCAAGCTCGGCGCGAATGCGATCCTCGGCGTCTCCCTCGCGGTCGCCAAGGCCGCCGCCGAATCCCTCGGCATGCCCCTCTACCGCTACATCGGCGGCGTGAACACCTACACGCTCCCCGTCCCGATGATGAACATCATCAACGGCGGCGCGCATTCCGACGCCCCGATCGCGTTCCAGGAATTCATGATCCGCCCCGTCGGAGCCAAGTCCTTCAAGGAAGGCCTCCGCATGGGTGCCGAAACGTTCCACAACCTGAAGAAGGTTCTCAAGGCGCGCGGCCTTTCCACGGCCGTCGGCGACGAAGGCGGCTTCGCCCCCGCGCTCGACTCCATCGAGGACGCCCTCGAGTGCATCATCAAGGCGATCAAGACCGCAGGCTACAAGCCCGGCAAGGACGTGAC
>CACYEO010000049.1 GCA_902773475.1 uncultured bacterium
CGGCTTCTGGGCGTAGACGTTCAATCCCCGGTTTAGCGCCTCTATTATGTACTGCGCATGGGTGTGGTCCGGGGTGGAGACGTTCACGGAGTCGATCTTGTCGCCGAGGTCGGCAAACATCTCGAAGGCGTCGCGGTATATCTTCGCGTTCGGGTAGCGCCTGCGCGCGGCGGCGAGATAGGACGAGTCCACGTCGCAAATCGCGGTTATGTTCACATCCCTGTGCGACGCGATGTCGCGCAGATCGTCCGCGGCCTGGTTTGCGCAGCCGATCGCGGCGTGGGAAAGCATCTCGTTCGGCTTGCGAAGCTTTAGAATGGCGGGGAAGCCCGCGAAAGGCGCGGCCGCCGCCCCCATCGATGCGAGAAACCGCCTTCTTGTCATTTTCATTCCGTACAGTCCTCCGGTCGTTTCAAAACGATGCTAATTTATCATTATTCATTGACGATTACAACCACAACATTGCGGCCGCGCGCGCAGCGGCCGCTACTCGAAGGAGTCCGCCGTGCAGACGAGGTTGTCCATAATGTAGCCGCGGCGGTCTGGGCTGTTCGAGCCCATGTAGAATTCGATGGTCTTGTCGAGCTGCGAATCGCCTTCGCACTCCACCGGCGTCAGGCGCATGTCCGGTCCGATGAAATCCTTGAACTCCTTTGCGTTCAGCTCGCCCAGCCCCTTGAATCGCGTAATCTCCGCGCCCGCGCCGCATTTGGCGATCGCCTTTTCGCGCTCTTCGCCCGTGAAGCAGTAGTACTGCTCCTTTTTGTTGCGCACGCGGAACAGCGGAGTTTCGAGGATGAAGACGCGGCGGTCCGCCACGAGCTCCTTGAAGAAACGCATGAAAAACGTGATGAGCAGATTGCGTATATGCAGGCCGTCCACATCGGCATCCGTCGCGAATATGATCTTGCCGTAGCGCAGGCGTTCGAGCGAATCTTCGATATCGAGCGATTTCACGAGATTGAAGAGTTCCACGTTCTTGTAGAGCGCGTCGCGCTTCTGCCCGCAGACGTTCAACGGCTTGCCGCGCAGGAAGTACACCGCCTGGTTCACGGCGTTCCGGCACTGCGTGAGCGTGCCGCCGGCGGAAAGGCCTTCCGTGAGGAATATCATCGTATCCTCCCCCCAGCCCTTCTTGTCGCCCTTCTTGTCGAGCCGCAGATGCTCTTTGCAGTCCTTGAGCTGCGGAACGTGGACGGAGACAGCGCGCGCGTTTTCGCGGGCTTTCTTCTTGACCGTGTTGAGCTCCTTGCGCAGCGAGGCTGTGTCCTTGATCTTCTGCACCAGCCTGTCGGCCTCGGAAGGTTCGCGATGGAGCATTTCAAGAACGACGCGCCGTATCTCGTCGACGAGCTCCGAGCGTATCTCCGCGTTGCCGAGTTTGTTTTTCGTCTGCGATTCGAATATGGGGTTCTTGAGGCGTATCGCAATCGCGCCGATCACCCCGTCGCGGACGTCGTCGCCGTCGAATTTGCCCTTGGCGTATTCGTTCACGGCGCGGAGCAGGCCTTCCTTGAAAGCGGAAAGGTGTACGCCGCCGTCGCTCGTGAACTGTCCGTTCACGAACGAGTAGTAGGTCTCGGAGAACCTGTTGGTGTGCGTGAAGACGACTTCAAGCTTGTTGTCCTTGGCGCGGTAGTGGAACGGCTTGTAGAGCTTCTCGAACTGCGCGTCGTCGGCGATGAGGTCGGCAAGCCCGTTTTCGGAGACGATGGTTTCGCCGTTGAGCCGTATCGCAAGGCCCGCGTTGAGGTACGCGTACATCTTGAGACGGCGCGTGACGAGCTCTTCGCGGAAGCGGAAGTTCTTGAATATGGCGGGGTCGGGCTTGAACTCCACGAGCGTGCCGTCAGGCTCGGGCGTCTTGAGCGGCGCGCGCTTCTTCGAGACGAGTTTGCCGAACTTGAAGACGGCCTCGGAGAATTCGCCGTCGCGCACGCTGCGCACGCGGAAATCCTCGGAAAGCGCGTTCACGGCTTTCGTGCCCACGCCGTTCATGCCCACGGAAAACTGGAACGCGTCGGTGTCGAACTTGCCGCCGGTGTTGATCTGGGACACGCAGTCCACCACCTTGCCGAGCGGTATGCCGCGTCCGCGGTCGCGCACCGAGACCGCCCCCGAATTCCAGTCGAGGGTTATGTCTATGCGCTTTCCGCAGCCCATTATGAATTCGTCCACGGCGTTGTCCACGACCTCCTTCAGGAGGATGTATATGCCGTCTTCGTAATGCGCGCCGTCCGCGGTGCGGCCGATGTACATTCCCGCGCGCGCGCGGATGTGTTCGAGCGATGAAAGCGATTTGATCGTCTGGTCGTCGTATGCCGGTGTCGCCATGTCAGTACCTTGCCGAGATGCGTAGATGCCGTAGAATCAAGACGCCGGATCCAGCCCCGTGTTGATGTCGAAGCCGGGCAGGACGGTGGGCCTGCCCTTTTCCGCGGACGCGGGGTAGTCGAGCGTGTAGTGGAGGCCGCGCGACTCCTTGCGCTTTAGCGCGGAGCGGATTATGAGCTCCGCGACGGCGGCGAGGTTGCGCAGTTCGAGAGTGTCGGGCGTCACGAGATAGTCGAAGTAGTATTCGCGTATTTCGCGGCGCAAAGTGTGGACGCGCCTGTAGGCGCGCGCGAGCCGCTTGTTCGAGCGCACAATGGAAACGTAGTCCCACATGAGACGGCGTATCTCGTCCCAGTTGTGCGCCACGAGCACGGCCTCGTCCGGCGGAACGGCGCGCCCCGTGCGCCATGCCGGTATTTCCGTCCCGGGCGGGACGCGGTCCGGCTTCGACGCGAGACGCTTCGCGCAGAGGCGCGCGCAGACGAGCGCTTCGAGCAGGGAGTTGGACGCGAGACGGTTCGCTCCATGCAGGCCGGTGCAGGCCGTTTCGCCGATCGCGTACAGGCCCGGCACCGAAGTGCGCCCGTCGATAGCCGCCTTCACGCCACCGCAGCAGTAATGCGCGGCGGGGACTATGGGCACGAGATCCTCCGCCATGTCGATCCCGAAAGACAGGCACGCCTTGTAGATGTTGGGGAAGCGCTTTTCGAGAAACGCGCGGCCCTTGAACCTGATGTCGAGAAACGCGCACGGCGCGCCGGTGCGTTTCATTTCGGCGTCTATGGCGCGCGCCACGATATCGCGCGGGGCGAGCGATCCGCGCGGGTCGTAGCGCTTCATGAAAGCCGCGCCCGAGGCGTCGACGATCTCCGCGCCTTCGCCGCGCACGGCTTCCGAGATCAGGAAGCGCTTCGCCCTGGGATGGTACAGGCAGGTCGGGTGGAACTGGATGAACTCCATGTTCTCCACCTTCGCGCCGGCGCGCCACGCGAGCGCGATGCCGTCGCCGGTCGCGGTGTCGGGGTTGCAGGTATACAGGTAGACCTTGCCGCATCCGCCCGTGGCGAGAACCGTATGCGCCGCGCGCACGGCGTAGATTTCTCCCGAAACCGTATCGAGCACGTATGCTCCGACGCACCTGTTTTCGCCGGGGATTCCGAAGCGCCGCGTTATCGCAAGGTCTATCACCATCGCGTTTTCGCGCAGTTCCAGCCCCTCCGCGGCGCGCGCGGCGCGCACGAGGGCGGCCTCGCACTTCTCGCCGGTGATGTCGCCGGCGTGGAAAATGCGCCTGGCGGAATGCCCGCCCTCGCGCCCGAGATCCCACGAGCCGTCTTCCTTTTTGGCGAACTCCACGCCTGCGTCCACAAGATCGCGCAGCGCGTCCGGCGCCTCTTTCACTATCCGCTCCACGACCTTGCGGTCGCAGAGGTTCGCGCCGGCGACCATCGTGTCCCGGACATGGGCTTCGAACGTGTCGTCCGGCGCGGCGACGCAGCATATCCCGCCCTGCGCGAAATTCGTGTTGCAGTCCTCGAGCCTGCGCTTCGTGACGAGCACGGTCCTGCCGTGCGGCGCAAGGTGGAGCGCGGCGGAAAGGCCGGCCATTCCCGAACCCACTATGAAATAATCGCAGTCTACCGTGCGCACGACGCCTCCCTGCCGGTATTCGCGCCCGCCCGCGCGGCCACGGGCCAGAACCCCAGGACGAACCCGCCCCCCGCCTGCGAATCGACCGCGATGCGCGCGTCGGGCGCGATTCCGGGAAGCGTCTCGCGCACGAATCCCGCCGCGCGGACTTCCGCGGAATCGCCGCCGTTCGGATCGCGCAGGACTTCCACCAGATATTCGGTGTAGCGCGCCTCCCGCGGAAGACGCAGCCAAAGGTCCTCGAACCGCACAGTGACAGTGCGCTCCTCCGCCGTGAAGAACCCGGCCTTCCACACATCGCGCCAACGGCGCGCGAACGCGGCGAATTCACCCCGCTCCGCCGCCGTCACGCGGAAATCGTCGCTTTTTTCGCGGACGTTCGCATTGATGAAAAGCTTGAACGCCTCCTGCGCGGGAAACGTCGTCCCGCCGCCGAAAAACGGGGCGGGAAGCGGATCCCTTGCGAACGGAACCGTTTCGAACGCGGCGCGCACGAGATCGCGCCCGTCTCCGAGCTCAAGCTTCTCCGGCGGGGGTTCGCAGCCCAGACGCGATTCGAGAAAATCGCCCGGGCGGTCGAAAGAAAGCAGCGTTCCGGCGCAGACGGCGCGCAGGACGCCGTCCTCGAAGAACACCTTCTCCGGAGCGTCTTTCATTTCAGCGCGAGGCCGTCGAAAGCGCCTGCGAGAGACCCGAATCCCGAAGACCTGCCGTCGTCCGCGTGTTCGCGCAGCCAGGCTTCCACGTCCACGGCCTCCTCCTCAGGCGCGGCTTCCTGCGCTTTCTTCTTCCCGCCGGCGGGTTCCGTGACGAGCCTGAGCCCTATGCGGCGGCGTTCCGCGTCCACGCTTTCCACGCGCACGTCCACGGTCTGGTTGAGCGACAGTATCTCCGCGGGGGAGGAAAGATGGCGGCCGGCTCCGAGTTTGCCCACCGGGATCATGCCGTCCACGCCGGGCATGAGCGACACGAACGCGCCGAACGGCATGATGCGCACGACCTTGCCGGAGGTTTCCGTCCCCGCCGCGAAGCGCGCGACGGCTTCGTCCCACGGATCGGGAGTGCAGTCCTTGATGGAAAGAGATATGCGGTTGCGGTCCCAGTCGGTCGAAAGCACGCGCACGGTCACGGTGTCGCCCGGCTTCGCCACGTCTTCCGGCTTCACCCCGCTTATGCGCGAAAGTTCGCGCAGCGGCACGAGACCTTCCATTCCGCCGAGATCCACGAACAGGCCGAAGTCCGCGATGCGCGTGACTTTGCCGTTCACCGTCTGCCCGGCCTGGAGCGTCGCGGCCAGGCGGTCGCGCTCCTCGCGCGCCTCGCGCTCCTGAAGGGCGCGGCGGCTCACAACGAGATTCTCGCCCTGTTCGTCCACCCCGTATTCGGTCACGAGGAAGTTGAACTTCAGCCCGGTGTAGACCGCTCCTTCGCGGCGGAAGCGGTCTATCTGCGAATAAGGGCAGAACGCGCGCCGGCCCGCGACGGTCACTTCGTAGCCGCCTTTGACTTCCTTCTCGACCTTTCCTTCCACGCTCAGGCCGGACGCCATCGCCTCGGAAAGCCCGCGGTCGGCGGCGGACGCGACGGCCTGCTTCGCCGGGGCGAACAGGCACGCGCCGCGATCCATTCCGGTGAACGCAACATCGACAGTGTCGCCAGCCGCCACCAGCACGTTGCCCGACGAATCGGTCGCCGTCTCGAGCGGAAGCAGGCCTTCGGCCGTCGCGCCCACGTCGAGCACCGCGTAGCCTTTGCCGACCGATACGACACGCGCTTTCACGCGCTCGCCCGGATTGAATCCGCTGCGTTTTCCTTTCTTAAGCTGGGAGTCGAGCATGGCGGCGAAATCCGCCATTGGATTTTCTGGTGCGTTCATCTGTGTTTTCCATCCGGACCGCCGCGTTCAAGCGGCGATAGTGTCACTTGCCAATTCCCTTGACGACTTCTTCAAGGTGTTCTTTGATCTGAAAAAGTTCCGCGATCTTGTCCACATCCACGCCGGCGGCTTTTGCCTTGGCCTCGTAGACCTTGACGTCCGCGAGTATCGCGGTGAACTTTTCGCGCGCGAGGGGATCGAGTTCCTCGCGGATCTTCTCGATTTTCTCCTTGGAGGGCTTTTTATCGCCGCAGCGCTTGGCGAATTCGCGGTTCAGTTCCCTGAGCACCTTCTCGAGCTTGGCCGAGACCGGTCTCACGTAAGCGAATTCCGGGTATTTCGGCCCGTACTTGGCGGAATCGGCAGAGAGGAGTTCTTCGACATATCCGGCGTTGGCGTTGAGCGTTTCCTCATCGGCGCCGCTGAAGAACGCGTCGATTTTGGCGAGACGTTCCGGGGTGCCCTTGCCGAGCGCGGAGACCTCGCGCTTGAACGCTTCAAGCCCGCGCGCGGATTTCACCTTGGAATCGATGTGTTCGAGATATTTGACGGGGCCGCCGGCGCGGTAGCCCGTCTTCGCCACAACGTCGCCGTTCGCGTCCAGCAGAAGAACCGTCGGGAAGCCGCCGACTCCGTACTTCTCCACCAGTCCGGGATTCTGTTTTGCCGCCTTTTCGGAAAGGAGCGACTTGTCGCTGGGGCTGTCTACCATCAAAAGCACGAACTTGTTCGTGGCGGATTCGAGGAATTCCGGCCTGGCGAAAACCTCTCTGTCGAGTTTCTTGCACCACCCGCACCAGTCGCTGCCCGAGAAATCGGCCAGGATGAACTTGTTTTCCGCCGCCGCGCGGGCTTTGGCGGCGTCGAAATCGTCCGTCCAGCCGGCGGGCGTGGATGTCGCGGCGAACGCCGCGGAAGCCGCAAGCGAGGCCGCGGCGGCAAAGAAGGTCTTCTTCATCGGTGTATCCTTTCGTTTCATGCCGCGCGACAGTGCGCGGAAAACAACTGCACAGTTTAGCACAACTGCGCGGCGCGAAGCAGGGGGGGGTGTCGCGCGCCGGTACGGCCAACGCATTAAAAGCCGATTCTTCCCCTTTGGGGCCCCTGAATCGTTTTTAATGCGTTGGAAACGTCTCAGCAACCA
>CACYEO010000050.1 GCA_902773475.1 uncultured bacterium
TGGAAAAAACAACGAGCGCGCACCAAAGGAAAGTTGTTTCAAACAGTTGTTTCCCGTCATCAAAAAGCCAGACGGTAAATTGCGCAGCGGCGGACGCATCTCCGGAGGAGGATTTTCTCCATTGATTTCCGCCGGGGAAAAAGGTAAAATAACTTTCCGTGAAAACACCTGCCAATGGAAAGAATCTTCGTTTCAAGCGCGTTCTCCTGAAACTTTCCGGGGAAGTGCTCGGAAACAGGGAAACGGGCGATTGCCTCGACCCGCAGCGTCTCGCTTTCATGGCTTCGCGGGTGCGCGATGTCCGCAACCTCGGCGTGCAAACCGGCCTTGTGCTCGGCGGCGGGAACATTTTCAGAGGGCTGTCCGGGCTTGGACGCGGCGTAGACCGCGTGACGGGCGACTCGATGGGGATGCTTGCGACCGTCATAAACGCGCTCGCGCTTTCGGCGGCTCTCGGCGAGGCGGGCGTTCCCTGCACCGTCATGACGGCCTCGCCCATGCCGCGCTTCGCCGAACTGTTCGACGCGCGCCGCGCGCGCGAACTTCTCGCGTCCGGCACCGTCTGCATCTTCGCCGGCGGCACGGGCAACCCCTTCTTCTCCACGGATTCCGGCGCCGCCCTGCGCGCGGCGGAGATATCCGCCGACGCCCTTCTGAAGGCGACAAAGGTGGACGGCGTGTACACGGCCGACCCGGTGAAAGACCCGTCCGCGACGCGCTACGCGCATCTCGACTACCAGACGGCGCTCTCCAAGCGCCTGAAGGTGATGGATGCTGCGGCCTTCGCCCTCTGCATGGACAATTCGATTCCGATCGTGGTTTTCGATTTCTTCCAGAAAGACGCTTTCGAGCGGGTCGTCGTCGACGGCTCCGCAGGAACTCTCGTAGACGGAGAGCACGATTGAACCAACCGGCGCCAAGGACGCACGGAAACGCAAAACACAGGAAAACAGAATGGAAACAATAGCTGAAGTCGCCGCCGACGCATCCGCACGTCTCGGCCGCTCGTTCGAGAATCTCAAGGGCCAGTTCGCGGGGCTCCGCACGGGCAAGGCGTCCCCCTCGCTCGTGGAGGGCGTGAAAGTCGACTACTACGGCGCGCCCACGCCTGTCAAGAACCTGGGAACGATTTCCACGCCCGAACCGCGCCAGATCAAAATCACGCCGTTCGACCCTTCGGTCCTGCCCGAAATGAACAAGGCGATTCTCGCGGCGAACCTCGGCGTGACGCCCCAGACCGACGGGCGCGTTCTGCGCATAGTCGTTCCGGAGCTGAACGAAGAACGCCGCAAGGAAATCGTGAAACTCGCCAAACGGCAGGCCGAGGACTGCAAGGTCGCAATGCGCAACGTCCGCCGCGACGCCAACGACGCCGTGAAGAAACTCGAAAAAGACGGCAAGGCCACGGAAGACGAACGCGACCGCGCGCTCGAACAGATCCAAAAGGCCGTAGACGCCGAAATCGCCAAAGTCGACGCCGCGCTCAAGGCGAAAGAAGCGGAAGTGATGTCCGTCTGACACGCACCGCAGACAGCGGGAAAACACGCGACAGGACAAGGAGAATGCAATGAGCGACGAAACGAACAAAGACGCGCCTCCGGCGGGAAACCCGGCGCCCGGCGCGCCCGGAAAGACGCCAACGCTTAAAATGCGTCCCGTCCTGCGCACCCTTCCAGGATCTCCCGCCGCCTCCGCAGGCGCGCCGGATGCCGCTTCCGCAGCGCCGTCTGCGCCGCCGGCGGCGCCCAAAGCGATCCGTCTTTCGCCGGCCGGGAAGCCCGGTTTGACGATCCGCAAGCCCGTAATCGGCGCGCCGGCCAAGCCGCCGGCCGCGTCCCCTGCCGTTTCCCCCGCGGGCGGCATGAAAGCGAAAACCGCTCCGGTCGGCGCGCTCCACAAGACCGGAATCATCGCAGAAGGCGTCCTTACCCCGGCCCAGCAGCAGGCGGCCAAATCCAAGACTTCCCGCATCTCGCTTGAATCCGCAATGGGCGTGGCGCCCACGAAAGCGCCGACCCCTCTCAAAACGATCCGCATGCGCAGGCCCGGCGGCATATCCTCCGCGCAGACGTCCGCCTCTCCGGCGCCCGGGCTTTCGCCGGTGCCGCCGCCTGCCGCACCGCCCGCCCCCCCCGGCGGAGAATCGCCCACCCAGCGCAAAACCCTCAAGATACACCGCCCGGGCGAAGGCTCTCTCCGCACACCGCCGGCTCCGCCCGCCGCGGATCTGGCCACGGCGCCGACCATTGAAAACGCGCCGGGCGGACCGGCGAAGAAAACAATCGTCTTCAAAAAGCCAACAGTGCGCGAACAGCCCGCCGCGGATGACGGCGCGGCCGCGGAAAACGCGCCCGCGCCGGCGGCGAAACCGGTCTACGACGACGGCAAACTGCCGGGTATGCCGCGCTGGCTGATGGTCATCACATCCCTCGCGGCTCTCGCCGCTCTCGCCGCGGCAGGTTTCACTGGGTATCTTTTCTACAGACAGGGCACGGGCCCGAACGCAGACGGCAACTGCCTCACGTTCATGAAAGACCCCAAGCCGTGTGAAGTGGATTGGTGCCACCCGCCGGAATCACGCATCCGCCGCTGAAGCGGAAGTCTTGCACGAGCCGGACAGGATGATGTTCCGCCGTTTCATGGCCGTCGCTTGCACGGCGTTTGCCGAAGCCGCCGCAGAACCGGTTTCCGCGCTGCTTCTCCTTTCCGCCGTCATGCTGGTGCATATCGCTCCTGTTCTGCAATACACGCTTCTTTCCGAACCGGGCAGACTCGCCCGCGACGGAGGATTCTCGGCGCTTCTCGTTTTCGGCGCGCTTTTCGCCGTCCCCGCCGTTCTCCGTTCGATAGGACGCGAAATCTCGTCCGGAACCGCCGCGGCGGCGCTCGCGCGTCCGGTTCCGCGCCCGCTGTTTCTTGCAGGAAAGATATGCGGCGCGCTTCTGTCCCTGCTGCTGTTCGCCTTAGGCGTCGTTTCCGCCGCGCTCCTTTCGGAAGGCTCGTGCATCGCGGGCTGCGCCGGCGCCGCCGCGCGCGGCGAACACGGCACGGCCGCCGTTTCCGCCGCGTGCTTCGCGCTTGGAACGCTTCCGGCATTCGCGGCGCTCGCCGCCGCCGCGGCCGCGCACCGATTCAAGTCTTCGCGCTTCGCGCCGGTTCTTTTTACGCTTCTCGCGCTTTCGCAGCCCGCGGCGGCGGCGTACGCATTTCTGTCCGGCATGGCTCCTTTCGACGCGCGCGTGATTCCTGCGTCGATTCCGGTATTGGCGTTCGTGGCGGTCATGACCGTCTCGGCGGCGGCGCTCGCGTGCCGGTTCCGTCCGGCTTTCGCCGGCGCCGGGACCGCCGCGCTCGCGTCGGCTGCGATGTTTATGCAGCTTGCACCGCCGCGCATCCGGAGCGCCTTGGGCTTCGCCGTGCCGGACTTCGGGAACTTCTGGCTCGCAGACGCCATGTCACGCGCGGGCGAAGTGCCGTGGAGCTATGTCCTGCACGCCTGCGGAGCGGCCGCCGCGCTTTCCGCGGCATGGTTTTTGGCGGGATGCGCGTTCTTCGCCTCGCGCGACATATCTTGAACACGGGACGGCGGAAATGATGATCGAAACAGACAATCTCGTAAAAGTCTTCAGGGACTTCTGGCGCAGACCCGTCGTGCGCGCGGTGGACGGGCTGTCGCTCTCCGTGGGCGAAGGCGAAGTTTTCGGACTCCTCGGACCGAACGGTTCCGGAAAATCCACGACCGTGAAAATGATACTCGGCCTCCTCGCGCCGACATCGGGGCGGGTGTGCGTTTTCGGCGGGTCGCCGCGCAAATCGCGGGTGAAGGCGCGCATGGGATATCTCCCCGAACTGTCGCATTTGCACCCGTTCCTCACTGCGCGCGAATGCATAATGTACTATGCCGGACTGTGCGGACTTCCGCGCGCGGAAGCGCGCGAACGCACTTCGCAGCTTCTCGCGATGACCGCTCTCGAAGGACAGGCGGACCGTGCAGTCTCTGGATTCTCGAAAGGCATGGCGCGGCGCGTCGGCCTTGCGGCGGCGCTCGTCGGCAGACCTGATCTGCTTGTGATGGACGAACCGACGTCCGGGCTGGATCCGGCGGGCACGCGCGACGTGAAAACGCTCGTCCGCATGCTGGCCGCGTCCGGCACGACCGTGCTTATGACTTCGCATCTGCTCGCGGACGTGGCGGACGTGTGCGACCGCGTGGCGATCATGTCGCGCGGAAAACTCGCCGCCGCCGGCGGCGTTTCCGCGCTTCTCGCGAAACAGGGCGAAATGCAGCTGTCGATGCCTGGCGTCGGCGAAGCGGCGGCGGAAGATATCGCGAAAGAGCTCTCCGCGCGCCTCGGAACTCCGGTTTCCGCATCGCGGCCTTCGGTTTCGCTTGAAACATTCTTCCTTTCCACCGTCGCGCGGGACGCGCCGGAATTCAAACTCGCCCCGTTCCTCTCGAGATGAAACACCTGCGGGCATTTTTATCTTCCGCCGTCCTCGAATGCCGCGCGCTGTTCCGCTCCGGCCTCTTCGCGGCGGTTCTCGCCCTGCAGGCCCTGTCTGTGGCGGTGCTGCCGTATTTTCTGCGTTCGGACGGCACGGAAGAAGGCGCGCTTTCGCTCTACTCCGGAATGGTGTTCGGAGCCGTGTTTTCCATTTCCGGGATTTCCGCTTTCGCGGCGGCCTGCGGAACGTTCCATCCGGCCCGGCGCACGAACAGGCTCTCGCTCGCTCTCGTGCATCCCGCGCCGCCGGCATTCCTCTATCTCGCAAAATGCGCCGCCCTGACAGTGTTCGCCGGCGCGCTCGCGGCTTCCGGCGGAGCGATGGCCCTGGCGCGGATGAAACTCGATGCGTCGGTGAACCCGTCCGGCGCGCTCCCGCCGTGCGTACACTCCGCGAAACCGCTTGCCGCAATGCCGCTCCGCGAAGAAGCCGAAAAGTCCCTCGAGCGGATTCTCGCGTCCGATCCGTCGACGGAAGAAGCGAAGCGGAAAATCGAAAACTGCCGCGACAACCCGCGTTTTCTCGTCCTGTGGGCGCTTGAAAACAGGCTGCGCAACGCAATGGAAAGCGTGGACAAAGGCAAAACCGCGACATTCCGCTTTCCGGCGCCGCCGGAGGGGACGGAATGCGAATTCCGCCTCAAGTGCCCCACGTTCTACGGCCTGCACGCGGCGTTCGACGCCGAATTCGCCGCCGGGCCGGTCACGGGCAGGGTGGTAAAAGCCTCCAGGCAGACTGTGCGCGCCCGTTTCGATTCCGTGCAGCCCGGGCCGGACGGAACGGTGGAAATATCGGTGCGCAACAAAAGCGGGCGGGCGATGCTGTTCCGCCCGCGCCGGGATGTGGCGCTGGAAACGCCCGCCGGGCCTTTCACGGCGAATCTTGCGCGGGCGGCGCTTGCATGGACGGGATTCATCGGTTTTCTCTGCGCGTTCGGCGCGATGTTTTCGTCCGCCTTGTCGCGCCCTGTCGCGATATTCTCCGCGACAGCCCTGATGGCTGCGGTTCTCGCGGCGCCGCTGTCTTCGGCGCAGATGCCGAACCCGTCGGACATGGGATTCGGCGGAATCGCCTGCCTGTGCATATCGCACTTCATTGCGGAAGCGGCGGCACCGCTGTTCGCCGTTTCGCCGTCCGGGTGTCTCGCGTCCGGCATCGCGGTGGAATGGAGCGAAGTGTTCTCCATGCTCGCGCTCGGGTGCATTGCGGCTCCGCTCGCGCTCTCGCCCCTGGCCGCTTCGGCACTTAAAGCGAAACCGCAGGAATAATCCGCATCGCCAAGGTGCGCGTTATTATGGCAAACTGCGGCCAGTGCCGCCAATTGTAGATTGGCATTGGCGCTGATACGGGCGCATCTGCGTAATTCACCGTCTCGCTTTTTGATGACGGGAAACAACTGTTTGAAACAACTTTCCTTTGGCGCGCGCTCGTTGTTTTTTCCAGTTGTTCCGGTTGTTTCCA
>CACYEO010000051.1 GCA_902773475.1 uncultured bacterium
CAATATGATGTTCCGGCAGAGAAACGCCTCGGAGCCGCAGGTGAAGGCGTTGTGGCAGACCGGACCGAACACGCAGTCCTCGACGAGTATGTTGAAGTTCCCGCCGTTCTCCGGCTGCTCCTCGCATTTGTAGTACTTCCCGCCCTTCAGAGCAAACGCGTCGTCGTTCACGTTGAAAAACGAGTTCCATACATGGACATCCCGGACGGCATCGAGATCGATGGCGTCGGCGCTCGGAGAGGCGGGCGGCGTCTTGGGCCCCGGCGCAGTGATGCGCACGTTGTCGATTCGCAGACGCTCGCACTTGTAGAAGTGCGTTGTCCAGAAATGGGAGTCCTTGATTGCAATGCCGGAGACGCGCACGTCCTTCGAATTGGAAATGTAGACGTTGCGAGGACGCGGCAGCGTCGTGTCGTGGAACTTGCTGTTCTTGCGTCTCTGCGGCCAGAACGCCTCCCAGGTTCTGCGCCCGTTCCCGTCGATCGTCCCCTCTCCGTAAAGCGTGAAGCCGTCGCAGCCGTCGGCGTTGACGAGCGCGACGTTGTACTCGATCGTCATCCCCGTCATTCGCGTCATGCTGCGGGGAGTGTCCCCTCCGTCGGCCGGACCCTTCAGCGTGGCGCCCTTCTCGAGCTTGAGGTGGACCAGCGGCTTGAAGAAGAGCGAGGACGAATTCCACGTTCCCGCGCCCAGCACTAGCACTCCCCCGCCCTCGGCGGCGATCCGGTCGATTGCCGACTGGAGTTTTTCCGTCTGCATTCCCGCTTCATCAGGTTTCGCGCCGAACTCTTCGGCGCGGCGCGGCCGCCCTAACCTCGCCTCGTCCACGGGCTGCCTGTCGGAGAACCACCCGTCCATGCGCGAGCCGTCCGGCCACGTCCCTTGCGACATCGCCCTTGCGCGCGCCGCCATTCCATTTGTTGCGGCCTCCGCCCCCATGGGGATGCCCGCGCCCGCCGCAATGCCGATTACGGTTATGATTATGGTTCCAGCGTTTTTCACGCCGCTATTTTAGCATATTTCCACCCCGGGGCTGCGAAACGAAGCACGCCTTGCCATACCCTACGGGGGTATGGTATAATACGCGCCATCCGGAAGACGGAAGAAAGGATATCGGATGAAGAAGTGCATTGAAGACTCGACATCGCTCCAGCTGCGGCTGAAGAAGATCGTGGGGCAGCTGACAGGCGTCCAGAAAATGCTTGCGGAGGATGTTCCGTGCGAGGACATCCTTACACAGCTCAACGCGGCGAACGGGGCGCTCCACCGCCTTTCGTTCATCATTCTCGACGGGCATCTCCGGCACTGCGTCCGGGAGGGGATAGAAAGCGGCAACGCCGACGAGACGATAGAATCGTTCGCGGAGGCGCTTGAGAGCTTCTCCAAAATGGCGTGACGGGAGACCGGGGAAATGAAAGAAATTTTGATCGCGTTCGTCCAGGTGTTCGCCATGATGTCGCCGTGGCTGGTGTTCGGGTTCCTGATGGCGGGGATGATCGCCGTGTGGATTCCGCGCAGCTGGGTCAATCGCACGATGGGCGGCAGTTCCGGATTCGGCGGCATACTCCGCGCCGTCGCGATAGGCGTGCCGCTTCCCGTATGCTCGTGCGGCGTCCTGCCGGTTGCGGCCGGACTACGCAAGCACGGAGCCGGGAAGGGCCCGACAGCAGCGCTTCTCATATCCACGCCGCAGACGGGCGTCGATTCGATTCTCGCGACCTATGCCCTGCTCGGGCCGGTCTTTGCCGTGGCGCGTCCCGTCGCCGCCGCGCTCACGGGTCTCGTCGGCGGAGTCGCGGTTTCGGCGGTCGGCGGAGAGGACGCATCTGCTGCGGCCGCGGAGGATGAGACTGCCGGATCGCGCGGAATCAAGGCGGTGCTGTGGCAGGCGTACAGGCGGCTTCTCGGTTCGGTCGTGAAGCCTCTTGCTGTCGGACTTGCCGTATCAGCGCTTGTGACGGTGCTCGTGCCGGACGACTTTTTCGCGGACGCGTTCCATGGCAGCGACTGGATTGCAATGCCTGTTATGGCGCTTGTGGGGTTTCCGATGTACGTCTGTTCGACCGCTTCCATCCCGATTGCGGCGGCGCTCGTCGCGAAGGGCGTGTCGCCCGGCGCGGCGTTCGTGTTCCTGATGGTCGGCCCGGCGGTGAATGCGATGTCGCTTACAACGGTCGCCGCGCTTGTCGGGCGGAAGGCCGCGGCCGCGTATGTCGCCGTAATCGTCATCGGAGCGATTCTCTGCGGAATCGCAGTCAATCTGGTCCCGGATGCGCTCCCCGCGTCTTCCGCGATTGCTTCCGCCGGCCATTCGCTTTCCGCCGTCCACTGGGCGTCTGCCGCGTTTCTCGCGGCCATGATGGTTTACAATCTGGCGCTCCCTGTCGGGATGGGGCACGGCAAGTGTGCGGCAAACCGGAAGTGAACCGTTTCGCGATGGATTTTTCCGTACGGCGGTTTGTTCAGGCCTTGCGCTGTTGGACAGCGCGGGGGCGAAATGGTAAAATTTCCCAAACGCCAAATCCGGAGGAGCGCAAATGACACAGGCAGAAAAAGAAAGAATCGCCAAAATCGGCAAGAAATGGACGCCTCAGAGCTACATAAAGCAGGAGATCGAGGCCATACGCAAACAGGTGGGCGGCAAGAAAGTCCTGCTCGCGATGTCCGGCGGCGTGGATTCGTCCGTGTGCGCGGTTCTCCTGCACAAGGCCATCGGCAAGCAACTGACCTGCGTCTTCGTGGATCACGGATGCATGCGCAAAAACGAGGCCAAGGAAGTCAAGCGCGTGTTCAAAGGCAAATTCGGCATCAACTTGATACAGATAGACGCCGAGAAGCGCTTCCTTGACAAGGCCAAGGGCATTGTCGATCCCGAAGCGAAGCGCAAATGCATCGGCGGCGAGTTCATCCGCGTGTTCGAAGAAGAAGCCAGGAAACTCGGCAAGATCGAATTCCTCGGGCAGGGGACGATCTATCCCGACATAATCGAATCGGGCGTCGGCGGGCACAAGGCCGTGAAGGCGCACCACAACGTGGGCGGCCTTCCCAAGGACATCGGTTTCGAGGGTCTCGTCGAGCCGGTGAAGTATCTTTACAAGGATGAAGTCCGCAAAGTCGGCAAGGCTCTCGGAATACCCGAAGAGATGGTGAACCGCCAGCCCTTCCCCGGACCCGGACTGGCCGTCCGCTGCCTTGGCGAACTTACGAAGGAGAAGCTCGACATCCTCCGCGACGCCGATTTCATTTTCCGCGAGGAAATGAAGAAGGCGAAGCTCGACAGGAAATCGCAGCAGTTCTTCGCTATCATGACATCCGCGAAGGCGACAGGCGTAAAGAACGGCGCCCGCACCTACGGGTATGTGATAGCGCTCAGGGCGATCGCGACAAAGCAGTTCGTCAAGGCCGGCATCGTGGAGCTGCCTTTCAAGTTCGTGACTTCCGTCGCCGAGAAAATCGCAACGAAGGTGAAAGGCGTGAACCGCGTGGTGTGGGACATCACCCCCAAGCCGCCCGCCACCATCGAATGGGAATAGGCCTGCCGTGGTCTCGTTCGTCCTGCCGGCATGGAAAGGGCGTTTCCTGCGGGAGGCGATCCGGTCGATCCTGTCGCAGACGTTTCGCGACCTGGAACTTGTAGTATACGACGACTGTTCTCCGGACCGGTCTGTCGAGGATGCCGTCCGCGGGTTTTCCGACCCGCGGACGAAGTATTTCCGGGGCGCGGGGAATATCGGCGGAGAGAATCTGGCGGCGGCGTGGAACGAGGCGTTCGCCCGCGCCCGCGGCGAGTTCTGCGTTCTTGCATCCGACGACGACGTCTACGCCCCGCGGTATCTCGAAACGATGATGGCGCTCGCGCGCGCCGCGCCCGGCGCCGGAGTGTACCACTGCCGCGTCGCGTATATCGATGAAAACGGCGCGGAGCGCGGCCTTTCCGAATTGCGCGCCCCGTACGAGACTCCGTCGGAATTCTTCCGCGCCCGCGCGGCGCTGCGTCTGCGCCAGCACGCACAGGAGTTCATGTTCAGGACGGCGGATCTGCGCAAGGCCGGCGGATTCGTGGAATTCCCCCGCGCATGGTATTCGGACGACGCGACATGGATGATGCTCGCGCGCGACGGCGGCGCCGCGTATTCCCCGGAGCCGCTTTTCAGTTTCCGCTTCTCCGGATGCAACATCACGTCGCAGTACGGCGACGCGCCGGAAAAAATCGCGGCGGGCGAGGCGTTCGTGAAATGGGCGACGGATTTCGCGCGCACGCTGGAACCCCGTGACGCGCACGACGCCGCGCTGCTTCGCGACGCGCTCCGCAGGCTGCCGGCGGCGGTCGATGCGGTGTCGCTTTGGACGCTGCGCCATGCCGGATGGCGCGTCGCGCTGCGCGCAATCCTGTCTGCCGGCGGTCCGGCGGCGCGTATTTCGTTCGCCTTCAGAATGCTGCGCGCCGCCGCGCGCGGACTGGCCTGCCGCGTGTTGCGCCGGAACGCTCAGGAGCGCCGCTGAGCCGCAGCGGCATTTTCAAAGATCGGCGAAAAGTCCGGGAGCTCCTGCGGAAGCGCGCCGGAATCCGCAACCGGGAGCGATACCAATGTCGCGGGCCAGCCTGCGGAAACCATGTATTTGCGGACTTCGTCTTTCGCGTCTGCGTCGATTTCCGGGTCCGGGGCCGGCCATCCGTTCCATATCACGCCGGCGATCTCCATCCCCCTGTTTTTGGCGCACTCAAGCGAAAGGAGCGTATGGTTGATGCTTCCGAGCCTTCCGCAGGAAACGAGGACGAGCGGCCATTTCCGCTCTGCGATGTAGTCGGCCGAAAGAACGGTTTCCGAAAGAGGCGCGAGGAGGCCTCCGGCCATTTCTACGATCACCGTTCCGCGCCGTTTTTCGCATTCGGCGACGGCGTTCGAAATCGCCCTCAAATCGACTTTCCGGCCTTCGCGCCGCGCCGCATACGCGGGGGACGCGGGGAATGCGAAAATCTGCGGGGCGGAAAGTCCCGCTTCGTCTTCCGGCTGGCGCGGAACGCCTGCGAGCCTGCGATGCGCCTCTATGTCTTCCGAAAAGCCGGTATTGCCTGTCTGGACCGCTTTTACGGTTATCGCGTCCATTCCGGACGAAAGCGCCCATTTGTATATGAAAGCCGCGGCGAACGTTTTGCCGGCGCCGGTGTCGATGCCGCCTACGCACAGAACCATTCTATTAATCCTCCGTCGCGCAAAGCGCGTGTTCAGAAAAGCTCTTCCTGCTTTTCGCCGTGTGCGGCGGGCCGGCGGCGCAGAATGCGCGCCGAGCCTGTTATCGCGCATCTGTCGGCGTAGAGAAGAACGAACAGCGCGAATGCCGATATGAAAACGGAGAACCATCCGCCTGCGGCGGCGGTCCGCAAAGCGATCCATCCAAGCGGGGACGCCGGCGCCGCGTGGATTTCCCGTTCCTCATCCCCCGTTGCGCGCTCCGGCTCCGGCGGCGCTTTTTCGGCGGGGGCCGTTTTCGCCGTTGCGTCCGGCGGCGTTTCCGGAACGGCGGTCTGCGCGGTTTCCGCCGCGCGGAGACCCTCTGCGAGGAGTTTGTATTCCGCCGAAAGAAGACCGTCGACAGTTTCAAACAAGAGCGCCGGCGGAATTGCGCGCCCGGAAATCCGTTTCAGCATGTTGAGGCGTTTCATCCACATCATCCGCTCCGCGCGCGCTTCTGACGCGTCTTCCCGCCTTGCGTCCGCTTCTGCCTGGGCCGCAAGCCTTGCCGCCGTGTCGGCGGCGAATTCCCTTTCGCCCGGCTCCGGGGCCGTCTTCTCCGCCAACGGCTCCGTTTCCAGTCCCGCCGTATCCCCCGCATGTGTCTGCTCCTGCGCGGACGCCGGCGCGGGGCGCAGCATCGATGCGACATTTCCGGCGCAGAGCCATGAAAAACACAGAACCGCGAGTCCTGCGGCCAGGGTGCGGACGAATTTCCCGCGCGTGAACGGAACTGCAGCCGCGAAGGCGATGAAGAATGCGCAGGGGGAAATCCGGCAGACGCAATCGCACCGGGCAAGCGCGCGCAGCACGGCGACTGCCGCCGCCGCGCTTGCGGCGCAGAGCGCGACCGATCTGTGCCCCGCCCCGGCGGCGGGATGGATTCCGACGAGAAGCGCGCCGGGGTTGTTGCATTTTTTTGCGAGGAAGGAGCGCAACGCTTCCGCGACGGGCGCGTAGGCTTCGATAAAGAGCATCGAAACGCGCGGGAATAGAATGGTTCCGCCTGCGGCGGCCGTCCCGCACAGCGCTGTTTCAAGGCACAGCCTGGCGCAGGACGCGGAAGCGCCGCACGAAAGGCGGGCGATGCACCCTGCCGCGAATGCTATTCCGGCGGACGCAAGGCGCGAATTTTCCTCGTCGCCCGGCGCGGACTGCGTGTTCCGCGGCGCCGAGAGCCGCCGCGCCAGAAAGTCCGAAACCGCGGCGAACGGCACGGCTGAAAGAAAGAAAGGATCGGGAAAAGAGAGTCCGCGCAAATCGGGATCGAAGGCGGCCATGCGCTGCGATGCGATGTCCGCGGCGGCGAGCGTGGCTGCGAAGAGCGCGAGCGCGGCGGCCATGCTCCACGCCGGACCCGCGCCCGCAATCGACGCCATGGAATATACGACGGCGCAGGATATGAAACTCGCGGGGTTCAGGTTTATCGTGCGCGTGGTGCGGGAGAAGAGCATTGCGATGTTTAAAACGATGCAGGCCGGAATCGCGCAGAAACCGCGCAAGGCGAGGCGCAGAGAACCCTGCGGGAACGTGTCTGCGGATCCGAAGCCCGCTCCCGCCGCGAAGAGCGCGCCTGCCGCGCCGAGCGCCGCGAACGCGGCGCCCGCAAGCAATCCGCAATAGGCGGAGCGCCGCAGGCCGAGTCCGCAGACCGCGCCTGCGGCGGCGGTTGCGAACGGGACGGAGACTGCGCACAGTGCGAGAACGGGGAACGAAACCGGTATGTCCATTGCTGTATTCCGTTGTTTCCTGTCGGTCAGATAAGACGCTCCACGGCCGCGTCGATCGCAGCGGAGACGCGATCCATGCCGCCGGACGAATCTATCACGGCGAAGCGGCCTGCGTTTTCCGGGAGGGCGGCGAGCGCGAGGAACCCGTCGCGGACTGCTTTGTGGAAAAGGCGTCCCGCGTTTTCCATGCGGTCGGCTTTTTCGCCGGTCGCATTCTGCCTTGTTCCGAGCCGCTCGCGGGAGATTTCGGGCGGAACGTCCAGAAGGATCGTGAGGTCGGGTGCGAGGCCGCCCGTGGCGAAAGCGTTCAGCCGCTCGAGTTCCGCCAGGTCGAAGCCGCGCCCGAACCCCTGGTAGGCGAATGTGGAATCGGCGAACCTGTCGCACAGCACCCATGCGCCGCGCTCGAGCGCGGGAAGCACCGCGCGCGCCACATTTTGCGCGCGCGCGGCCAGGAAGAGGAGCGTCTCGGCGGACGCCACTGGCGCGTCGCCGGTCTCTTCGCGGACGAGCGCGCGTATCTTTTCGGCAAGAGGCGTCCCGCCCGGCTCGCGTGTGAGAATTGTTTCGATCCCGCGCGCGCGCAGTCTTTCCGCCAGGGCTTTGGAGTGCGTCGATTTGCCGCAGCCTTCGGGACCTTCGAACGTTATGAATTTTCCGCGCATGGCCGGTCTTCGCACGTCAGGCGCGGGATGCGGTCTGTCCGTTCTTGGAGTCTTTCACCGTCCAGCCCGCCGCGGCGATCTCCGCGCGCAGGGAATCGGACAGCGCCCAGTCTTTCGCGGCGCGCGCCGCGGCGCGTTTTTCAAGCAGCGCGGCAATCTCCGGCGGAACGTCTTCGCGCGCTTCCGCCTTCCCGAAGAAGACGACGCCGAGCACCTTGTCCATGCGGCGGAACGTTTCGAGCACGGCTGCGCATTCTGCCGGAGAGAGGCTTTCCAGCGCGGCGTTCGCCGAGCGCACCAGATTGAACAGCGCCGCGAACGCGCGCGGCGTGTTGAGGTCGTCGTTCACCGCCGCCGAGAAGTCCGAAAGCGCGGAAACCGCGAATTCCGGCGTTTGCGCCGGAGCGGCGGACGCGGCTTTGGCGGCCAGGGCGTCCGTGCACGTGTCTATGCGCGCGAGCGACTTGCGCGCGTCTTCGAGCGCCGTGAAGGCGAAGTTCAAGCCCTGCCTGTAGTGCGCGTCTATCAGGACATACCGGATTTCGCGTCCGGCGAACCCTTTTTCGAGCAGGTCGCGGAGCGTGAAGAAGTTGCCGAGGCTCTTGGACATTTTCTGTCCGTTCACGCGCAGGTGCGCGCAGTGCATCCACGTGCGCACGAACGGCTTGCCGGTGGCTGCTTCGGCCTGGGCGATTTCGTTTTCGTGGTGCGGGAAGAGGTTGTCGATGCCGCCGGTGTGCAGGTCGAACGTCTCGCCAAGGTATTTCATGGACATCGCCGAGCATTCGATGTGCCAGCCGGGGCGGCCGCGCCCCCACGGGGAGTCCCAGCCGACCGGGCCGTCGCTTTCCTCCCAGGCTTTCCACAGCGCGAAGTCGCCTATGTTCTCCTTGTCGTATTCGTCCGATGCGCAGCGCGCGCCCGTGCGCTGCGCGTCGAAATCGATATGCGCGAGTTTTCCGTATCCGGGGAACGCGCGCACGTTGAAATACACGCTTCCGTCGTCGCTCTTGTAGGCGACGCCTTTCTCGACCAGTTTCGACACGAGCGCGATCATTTCCGGAATGTGGTCCGTCGCCGCGGGATAGACTTCCGCCGGCTCTATGTTCAAAGTCTTCAAGTCGGCGAAGAAGGCCTCTTTGTAGGGTTTCGTGTATTCCGCCAGCGGGATGCCCGCGGCGTTCGCGCCGCGGATGGTCTTGTCGTCCACGTCCGTGAGGTTCTGGACCTGTTTGACCTTCCATCCGTTGAACTCGATCGTGCGGCGCAGCACGTCTTCGAACGCATACGCCCGGAAGTTCCCTATGTGCGCGAAATTGTAGACCGTCGGCCCGCAGGTGTAGAGCCGCGCCTCCGCGCCGTCCTCGGGTTTGAATTCTTCGATGCTTCTTGCAAGGCTGTTGTAGACTTTCATTTCTTTCTTCCGGTTTTCTTCCGGGGGGAATTATATCAAAAATACCTTTTCGGCGCGGCAGTCCCGCCTTATTGGTCCGGAAGCGCGGCGTATGCGTAGCGGTCGTTGCCGGCCCAGTCCTTTTCGATGCGGGCGTCCTCGAATCCGTATTCGGAAAAAAGGCGCGCCAGCGCCGGGCCCTGGTCGTGCCCTATTTCGAAAAACACGCCGCCGCCCGGCTTCAGGACGTTTATGGCGTCGCCGAGATAGCGGTCGTAGAACGCCAGCCCGTCTTCGCCGCCGTCGAGCGCCAGACGCGGCTCGAAACGGCGTACGTTTTCGTCGAGCCGCTCGCATTCGGCCGAGGGTATGTACGGCGGATTCGAGACTATCACGTCGATCGAGCGCGGGTCGAACTCGTCCAGCCCGTCCGCCACAGCGAATGTCGCGCGGTCCGCCAGCCCGGTGCGTTCGGCGTTTTCGCGCGCGAGCGCCACCGCGCCGGGCGAAATGTCCACGCCGGCGAAAACGGGATTGGAGCCTTCCGGCCATTCGTCCGCGAGCGCAAGCGTTATGCATCCGCTTCCGCAGCCTACATCCACCACGACCGGGCGCGGCAGCGAGACGTAGCGGCTGGAGAGGACGCGCGACACGAGCTCTTCGGTTTCGGGCCGCGGAATCAGCGCGCGGGAATCTGTTTTGAGAGTGAGGTAGCGGAAGTCCCACTCCCCCAGGACGTATTGCAGCGGTTCGTGCGCGGCGAGGCGCGCCACGCCGCGCCGCATGGCCTCCACATGCGCGGGGCGCGGGATTCCGGGCATTTGCGCCGCGAGCGTTCCGTGCCCGCAGCCGAGAAGCCTCGCCATCAGCCATTCGCAGCATGTTTCGGCGTTTTCCACGCCGTGCGCGGAAAGATAGGCCGCCGAAAGTCCGGTTATGTCGCGCCAGGTTTTGCTGTTTTCCATGCCGTCGCTCCGTGGGTGCGCCGCGTCAGACCGGCAGATCCACCGGTTCAGAGTCTGCCGGAACGGCGTCCGGCTCGTCCTCGCTGCGGTCGCGGTCGCCGAAGCGCGTTTTGTCGCCGTAGAAATTCATGCGCACGTTCCCGGTGGGGCCGTTGCGGTTTTTCGCCACGTTCACGATCGCGAGGTTTTCCTTGTCGTGCTCCGGGTCGGACGGCGTGCGCGAAGGCCTGCGCAGAAGGAGCACCACGTCGGCGTCCTGTTCTATCGCGCCGGAATCGCGAAGGTCGGAAAGCTTCGGCTCTTCTTTCTTGTCTCCGCGCTGCTCGGAGCCGCGCGTGAGCTGTGAAAGGACTATGACCGGGATTTTGAGCTCCTTCGCCATCGCCTTTATCTGGCCGGAAATCTGCGATGTTTCTATCTGGCGGCCCTGGCGTGCGAATTCGCGGCAGTTGCAGAGCTGCAGGTAGTCGATCACGATGAGTTCGATGCCTTTGGAGCGCTTCATGCGGCGCGCCCGCGCGCGTATGTCCATTATGTCCAGCCCGCCGGCGTCGTCGACGTAGAGAGGGGCCTGGCCGAGCTGCCCGGCTGCGGCGAAGAGCTGCGACGACGCCCTGGCGCGCTCCTCCTTCGCCATCACGCCGTGCTGGATGCGCCACGACGACACTCCCGCGCGGCCGCACAGCATGCGGTTCGCGAGGGATTCGGTGGACATTTCAAGCGAAAACACGAGCGTCGGGTGCGGGCGCGCGTTGTCGTCCTTCATGGGCCCGCCCGCGATGTTCTGGCCGAGCGCGGCGCATTCGGCTATGTTCATCGCAAGCGACGTTTTGCCGACCGACGGACGGGCCGCGATCACTATCATGGATCCCGGCTGCATCCCCTGCAGCGTTATGTCGAGATCGCGGAATCCGGTGGAAAGTCCGGTGAATGAGCCTGCGCCGCGGTCGAACGTGCGTTCGATGGCCCGCAGCGATTCGTCCACGGCTTTTTTCCAGCCCATCCCTTCGGCGACGCCGCCGGAAATGGACAGGAACTTCTTTTCGACTTCGCCCAGCAGTATGTCCGCGTTCGCCGCGCCTTCTTCGCCGAAGCACTTGCGCTCGGTTTCGCGGGCGGTGTTTATCAGCTGGCGCAGAAGATGCTTCTGCCGGACTATGTCGATATAGTATTCCGCGTGCGCGGCGGTGGGAGTGCTGTCGATGAGGCTCTGGATGTAGCCTACGCCGCCTGCGGCCTCGAGTCTGTTCGACGCGCGCAGACGGTCGTTCAGCGTGATCGCGTCCACTGGCATCGTGGCGCGGGCCATTTCAAGCAGGGTTTCGAATATCACGCGGTTGCGCGCGCCGAAGAAGGAATCCGGTACGATCCCCTTCGCCGCGCAAAGGTCGAACACGCGGCCGTCATCGTCGATTCCCGCAGTGTCGAGCAGGATCGAGCCTATGACGCCGCGTTCGGCTTCGAGGTCGTGCGGCGGCACGAGCGGTGAGTCTGCCATTTCATTCTCCTCTTCCGGGGGCGTCTTCAAAGAAGCGTCATCTGCCCGGGCATGTCGGAAAGCCGCTTCCGCGGCTTGCGTATGAATTTCGGAGCGTCCACGTCGAGTTCGTTCGCTTCGAGGTTGTCAAGTATCTTCTGCGCGCGTTCCGTGACCGCGCGCGGCATTCCGGCCATGGCCGCCACGTGTATGCCGTACGACTTGTCCGCCACTCCGGGATGGATGCGGCGCAGGAACGCTATGCGCCCGCCGGATTCGCGCACGGCCACGGTGTAGTTTTTCACGCCCGGCAGCCGCTCCGCGAGGTCCGCCAGTTCGTGGTAGTGCGTCGCGAAGAGCGTCTTCGCCTTGCACGCCGGGCAGCCGTGCAGATATTCCGCGACGCTCCATGCTATCGAAACGCCGTCGAACGTGGATGTTCCGCGCCCGATTTCGTCAAGCACCACAAGGGACTTCGGCGTGGCGTTGTTCAGGATGTTTGCGGTCTCCTGCATTTCCACGAGAAACGTGGAGCGCCCGCGCGCCATGTCGTCGCCCGCGCCGATGCGCGTGAAAATCCTGTCGAGCGCCCCGATGCGGCATTTCGCGGCCGGTACGAACGATCCCGCGTGCGCCATGAGCGCGATCGCGGCGACCTGCCTGATGTAGGTGGATTTGCCGGCCATGTTCGGGCCGGTGATCAGGTGTATCTGGTTTTCGCGCGTGTCGAGATGCGTGGAATTCGGAACGAACGGCTCCGCGCCGGGCAGCTGCTCGACCACGGGATGCCTGCCGTCCACGATTTCGATTTCGTCGGAACCGTCCACTTCCGGGCGCACGTAGCCGCAGGCGAGCGCGCGGTCCGCGAAGGACGCGGCCGCGTCGATTTCCCCGATCGCGGCTGCGGTCTCCTGCATAGATGCCGTGCGCTCCGCGAATTTGGCCAGAATGCCGCGGAATATCTCCGATTCCAGCATTATCGCGCCGTCGCTCGCGCCGGCGACTTTGCGCTCGTATTCTTTCAGTTCCGGCGTGATGAACCGTTCGGCGTTTACAAGCGTCTGGCGGCGTTCGTAGTCTTGCGGGACGTCCGCGGCCGCCGCTTTCGAGATTTCGATGTAGAAGCCGAATACGGAATTGTGCCGCACTTTCAGCGTGCGTATTCCGGTGCGCTCCTGTTCGCGCGTCTGGTATTCGGCTATCCACTTGCGCCCGTCCGCGGCGGCGGCGCGCAGGGCGTCGAGCTCGGCCGAGTATCCGTCGCGCACGGTGCCGCCGTCGGAAACGAGGACCGGCGGCGAATCGGAAATCGCGCGCTCCGCGAGATCCGCGAGTTCTGTCTCCGGCGAGAGCCTTGCGCACATGTCCGCGAGCGATGCCGGAACGCCGCATCCTTCGAACGCGGCCTTGGTTTCCGGGACGGCCCTGAGCGACTGCGCGAGCGCGCGCAGGTCGCGCGGGTTTGCGCGGCCCGAGGAGATTTTCGCGGCGAGGCGTTCGATGTCGCGCACGCCGGAAAGCGAGGAACGTACCGAAGCGAGCGTCGAACGCGCGTCGGTGAAGAACGATACGGCGTCGAGGAATGCGTTCACCGCGTCCGGACGCGCCGGCGGGCGCACGAGCCTGTTGCGTATGGCGCGCGCGCCCATCGGAGTGCGGGAAACGTCGAGGACGCCGAGGATCGAAGCGGTGCGCGGCGAGCCTTGCGCCGGCAGCACGGCGAGGTTGCGCAACGCCGCGCCGTCGAGTTCCAGAAAATCCCCGGGCTGCCTGCGGCGCAGCGTGCGCACGTGGTCGGCGCGGTGGCGCAGCGTCTCCGCAACGTAGTGCAGAAGGGCGCCTGCGGCCGAAATCGCGTCCTGGTCGCCTTCTATGCCGAATCCGTCCAGCGAGACAGTCTTGAAATGGCGTTCGAGCGTCTCCCGGGCTGCGTCCGGGAAGAACGTCCACGCTTCGGCGAATGTCGCGCCGGGCGGCGCTTCCGCTGCGGGATCGTCCGGACGCGGCAGAAGCGTCTCCGCCGGCGCGTAGCGCGACAGGGCTTCGTCGAGGCGGGCCTGTGACGGGAATGTTTCAATGAAAAATTCGCCGGTCGAAATGTCGAGGAACGCGGCGGCGAGCCCGTACACGGCGGCGGCCCAGTTGTTGGCCGTCGCGTCCACCAGGCCGTCTTCCGTGACGGTGCCTGGCGTCACGATGCGCGTTATGTCGCGCTTGACGAGCTTTTTCGCAAGTTTCGGGTCTTCAGTCTGGTCGCACAGCGCAACCGTCTTTCCGGCGCGGATGAGTTTCGCGAGATAGGCGTCCACCGCCATCCACGGAACGCCGCACATTGGCGTCTCTCCGCGGCGCGTCAGCGTCACGCCCAGGATCGGCGCGGCCTCTGCGGCGTCTTTCCCGAACATTTCGTAGAAATCGCCCAGCCTGAACATGAGAATCGCGCCCGCCGGTATGCGGGACTTCATCCCCATGTACTGGGCCATCATCGGTGTGGGTTCTTCGGCCATTCCGCAAAACCTTCCGCCTGCCGGCGCTTCAGCATTCCTCCGGTTTCGGAGTTCTTCCCATCATGGCCGCGGCCGCGTCTTTCGCGGAAATTTCGCCGGCGCAGAGGGCGCGCACGGTTTCGCAAATCGGCATTTCCACTCCGAGCTCGCGGGCTATCGCGCAGACGGCTTTGGAATTGCCCACGCCCTCGGCGACCATTTTCATCGATGCGAGTATTTCGCCGATGTCCCTGCCTTTGCCGAGTTCTTCGCCTACATAGTGGTTGCGCGAATGGCGGCTTGTGCAGGTCACGATCAGGTCGCCGACGCCGGCGAGCCCGGAAAGCGTCTCCGGCCTGCCGCCGAACGCCGTGACGAAGCGCTTCATTTCCGCCAGGCCGCGCGTGATCAGCGCCGCGCGCGTGTTGTCGCCGAATCCAAGCCCGTCGGACGCCCCGACCGCTATCGCGATCACGTTTTTGACGGCGCCGCCCACCTGTATGCCGGTCACGTCCGTAGAAGTGTATACCCGGAACCGCGGTCCCGACCAGATTTTCTGGATGTATTTCGCCCTCTTTGGATCGGCGCATGCCGCGACTATCGCTGTGGGTATGCCGCGCGAGACTTCCTCCGCGTGCGTCGGCCCGGCCAGGACCGTCACGTTTTCCACTCCAAGGATCTCTTCCGCAAGCGCGCTCATCGTCTTGCGGGTGTTTTCGCAGATGCCTTTGGTCAGGGACACCACCGGCGTCTCGTGCGGGAAAAGCCCTTTGAAACCTGCGGCTACGGCGGCGAAATACGCGCTGGGCGGGGCGAGCACTACGATGTCCGCGCCTTCGACCGCTTTGGCGCGGTCGGATTCGAGTTTCAGGGTGTCCGGCAGGGCGACGCCTTTCAGATAGCGGTCGTTGCGGCGCGTAGAGCGCATTTCCTCTATGTAGTCCGGGAATGCGCCCCAAAGTACCGTTTCATGCCCGTAGCCCGACAGCAGGATGGCGTTCGCCGTGCCCCATCCCCCGTCGCCTATGATTGCGATTTTCATGTAAAACCCTGTTTCTCTTGTATTGCAGGGGGAGTATAGCAAAAACCCCCGCGCGGGGTGTTCGTTTTCTCTGTCGTGTAGTTTGTCATTTGCAAAAGTAAACGCAAATATTCAAAGCATTTACTTTACTGGGTGGCTGATTGACGGGCCTAACATTCCGGGCCGTCCTTTCTGGGTGATGAGACATAGAACTCCTTTATTGACTTAGGGCGC
>CACYEO010000052.1 GCA_902773475.1 uncultured bacterium
GCAGTACCTACATACATCAATGACATCTAAAGAAAGAGTCCTGTTTTGAAAACTACAACAAGTCCTGTTTTGATTTCACCCCGACACGGCGCTGTTTACGCGGAGCGGTTTGTTTGGTACACTTCGCCCTGCAACGGCAATGTTGCAAACAAAAACAAAACAAAAAAGGAAAAAGAAATGCTTGCTCCCCTCACCCGCTCCCCCAATTTCGGCGTTGCGTTTTCCAACGGCTGGAATGTCTATAAGAACAATTTCGGACCGATATTCCTCGGTTCGCTGATAGCGAGCCTTCTCGGCGCCGTCACTTGCGGCATCTGCATGGCTCCGCTGACCTGCGGACTCATGATGATGATTCTCAAATTCCTCCGCAACAGCGAACCAAAGCCCACCGCCGGGAAAGTGATGGACGGATTCCAGAAATTCGGCCCTGCGTTCCTGACAGCCATTGTCATCGGCCTGATCAGCGGTGTCGTCCAGTCGATTTTGGCCTTTATCCCCTTCATCGGTATCGTGCTTGGCACTGTTGTGAGTATTGCGTTGTCTGCGGCATCCTCTTGGGCGCTTCTTCTCATCGCCGACAAGAATGCCACATTCGGGGAAGCGATCGGAACTTCGGTGCAGCTGGTGACGAAGGGTCCGTTCTGGGGTTTCGTCCTTGTAAGTTTCGTAGCCGGATTGGTCGGTGCGCTCGGCCTTGTAGCGTGCGGCATCGGCATCCTGTTTACGCTCCCGCTTGCAATATGCATCGTGGTCGCGGCCTACGAAGAAGCCTACGGCTCGGTCGCAACGCAGGGTTGATGCTTGAATCCTCGCGTACATAAGCCACAGCACAGCGAGGAACGCCGCCGCCGGAAATTTCCGGCGGCCGGTTTTTTTACGGTTGCGGCGATTGCGGCCGTATCGGCGGTCGCGCATGTCATGGGCGTCGCGATATGCCCGCTCAAACGTTTTACGGGAATCCCATGCCTTACATGCGGTTCTACGAGGGCGGCTTTTCTCGCTTTGAGCGGCGATTTCCGCGGCGCATTCCTGATGCAGCCGCTGGCGACGGCATTGATGGCGCTCGCCGGATTCTACTGCATCGCCGCCGCGTGCGCTTTTTTGATGCGGCGCGAAATCCCTCTGCCGCGTCTGCCGCGTTCGCGTGCGGGGAAAATCGCTTTCTGGACGGCCGCCGCGCTGCTTGCGGCGGCGAACTGGGCCTACGTGATCTGCAATTCGAACTGAAGCGTCCGCAATCCTCTCAGGTTGCGTCTGCGGGACGCATCGTGTAAACTCGTGCGCATGAAAAAGAAATTTGCCGTACTTTCGGTTCTGGCATCGCTCGCAACCGTCGCAGTCTGCGTGCTTGTGTTTCTGAAGCCGTTTCAGGACAATCCGGCCGGCGAATCTGCTTCCGGCGCGAATCCTGCGCCGGAAGGACGTGAAATCCCGTCCGCCGGCAGCGACGCAAAACAGGCCTCGGTGGCGGGAAAGGAGCCGGAGCAGGAAGCGCCGCAGGATGGAGCGGAGAAGGAGGAACCGGCTCCTGCCGCAGAGGCGCCTTCCGTCCCGGATGCCGCCGCAGATTCCTCCGGAACGGACGCGCAAAGCGGCGGGGATGAAGCGGTCGAGACGTTCGATGCGCTTGTCGACGGATGGATGGATCCCGCTCCCGGCGGCATTTCGATCGATGACATGGAAAAATTCGCGAAGGCGTTTTCCCGCCTTCCGGAAGAGCGCAAGGACGAGGAAATCCACCGCGCGCTCAACCTGCTGCCGGACGAAAACGTTTTCCTCCTCGCCGCTATCCTGTTTGACAAAAAACAGAGCGCCGAAATAGTGGATACGGTGTTCTCCGATATTCTAAACCGCCCTGAAGAGGTGAAAAATCCCATATTGGACAAGATACTTCTCGACAGGGACCACCCGTGCTGGTCGACGGCGGCTTGGATACGCGATGCAACGGATTGAGCCGCGCCCCGGCGGATTTTCCGGTGCGCCGTATGGTATACTCGCGTTCCGGAAAACGGCCGTCGAGGCAATAGACATGGAAAGCCAGAAAAAATGAAAAAGAAAAACAGCAACCGGTTTCCCAGCGACATGGTGAAAAAAGGCAAAGAGCGCGCTCCGCACAGGAGTCTCTTTTTCGCCACCGGAATGAGACGCGAGGATTTCTCGAAGCCGTTCATCGGCATCTGCAATTCGTACGAGTCGTTCGTTCCTGGGCATTGCCATCTGAACGGCGTCGGCGAATGGCTCAAAAAATGCATCGTCGAGGCCGGCGGCGTCCCCATGGAGTTCAATACGATCGCGGTCTGCGACGGCATAGCGATGGCGCATGAAGGCATGAAATACTCGTTGCCCTCGCGCGAACTTATAGCCGACAGCGTGGAGTCCGTGGCCAAGGCGCACTGTTTCGATGCCATGATCTGCGTTCCGAACTGCGACAAGATCGTGCCCGGGATGCTCATCGGCGCCCTGCGCGTGAACATCCCGGCGATATTCGCCTCCGGCGGTCCGATGGCGCCTGGCAGACATCCGCTCCGCGACGGTGACGCCGATCTCAATACGGTTTTCGAAGCCGTGGCCGAGGAAAACACGGGACGGATCGGCGAAGACGATCTGCGCAAGGTCGAAGAGGCGGCGTGTCCGGGCTGCGGATCGTGCTCGGGCATGTTCACGGCAAATTCCATGAACTGCCTTTACGAGGCGCTCGGAATCGCCCTTCCCGGAAACGGCACGATTCTCGCGACCGATCCTGCCCGCCGCGAAATGTGGCGGCGCGCCGCGTTCCGCATCGTCGAAATGGCCAAGAAGGGCGGGCCTCTCCCCCGGGAACTCGTCACGAAGGAATCTCTCGACAATGCGCTCACGCTTGACATGGCCATGGGCGGTTCCACGAACACCGTTCTGCATACGCTTGCGATCGCGCGCGAGGCGGACGTCGATTATTCGCTCGAACGCATGAATGAAATCTCGGCGCGCACTCCGTACATCTGCAAGCTCGCGCCGAGCGGTCACTACCATGTTTCGGATCTCGACAGGGCGGGCGGCATAATGGCGGTCCTGAAACGCCTTCCCAAAAAACTCCTGAATCTCAAGGCGAAGACGGTTTCAGGAAAGACGCTCGGCGCGCAGATCGCGGCCGCGGAGATAAAGGACGACGATGTGATCCGCCGTCTCCCAGACGCGTATTCGAAAGACGGAGGGCTGGCCGTCCTCTGGGGCAATCTCGCAGAGCGCGGAGCGGTTGTGAAGAAGGGCGGCGTCGCGCTGTCGATGATGAAGTTCACGGGCAAGGCGATCTGCTTCGATTCGCAGGAGGCGGCGTGCGAGGGGATCCTCGGCGGCAAGGTCAAGCCCGGCCATGTCGTGGTAATACGCTACGAGGGGCCGAAGGGCGGCCCCGGGATGCAGGAAATGCTCGCTCCCACCTCCTACATAATCGGCGCGGGACTTGGCGAAAGCGTCGCTCTCGTCACGGACGGCCGCTTTTCCGGGGCCACCCACGGCGCTTGCGTAGGGCATGTTTCGCCGGAGGCGGCGGAAGGCGGGCTTATCGGGCTTCTCAAGAACGGCGACAGGATAACGGTGGACATCCCCGCGCGTTCGATAAGCGCGGATATTTCAAAGAAGGAAATCGCCGAACGCCGCCGCAAGTTCAAGGCGCGGCCGCCGAAAATCAGGACGGGCTGGCTTTCGCGCTACGCGGCGTTCGTCGGAAACGCTTCCACCGGCGCCTCGCTGAAGCCGTAAAACGCGCCGGTTCCGCGCGGCCTCCCGCGCAGGCCCGTCCGCATGGAGCCGGGCGCGGTTGCCGGGGAGGTTGCGCCGGGCCGGTCAGATTTGTATCCTGCCCGTCGTTGCGATACGGGTTTTAACGGCTTCTTCGAACCGTTTTTTGGCCTCGTCTACAAGATCTTCCATGCGCTGTGCATAGTTGGGCTTGCCGTTTGTGACCTTGCCCGCTTTCAGGAAAAAGGCTCCGTTGGGCGAAAAATCCTTGCATTGGCGGAGTTTGCCGGCATTGGAGGAACTGCTCTTCAGGGTTTTCAGGACCTTCTGGCTGTCCTCGATGATTTCGCGGTTCTTATGGACGAATTCCGAGTGGCCCAGCAGGAGTTCCTTCATCGTTTCGCGTGGATACGGGTCTATGGACATTCCCGTTTCCGCGAACCACTTGTTGAATTCATTGAGGGCATCCGCCGCCGTGTTGTGCGCGGCATAGCAGCGGTCGATTCCGTCGCTGAATTTCTTCAGGTCCGCGTCGGTGGCGCGTTCGAAATACCCGTCGAGAGCGTGGAGAACGCGGCTTGACTTCGGCTGTATGCTGCCGTTGGCGTCAATGGCGCAGTCCAAACCCGATTCCTTCAAGACTTCGGCGAAAAGCTGTTTCTTCTTTTCGGAGTTGAGCAGTTGCCAGGGGTAGTACTGCCATTTGCCGCTGCCTTTGGCTATCTTGTCGAGGATCTTCAGGTATTTGCCCCATGCGGTATCGACTTTTTTGAAACTTTTGACGAGCGAGCCGTCGTTTATCACGTTGAGCGTCACAACCCGCACCAGGCGGTTGTAGCTTGAAAACAGCTTCGTCTCGATTTCCGCCTGCAAGAGATCCGCCATTTTCGGGCGCACGTCCTTGCCGAATTTTCCAAACGCCCTTTTTGCCCCCTGGAGGCTCTTGAAGCCGAGTTTCTGCGCGGGCGTGGCGTAGTTGTTGGAATGTACGCGCGGCGGGGTCGGATCGATAGGCCTGCCCAGCTGTTTCAGCGCGTCCGCAAGCAGGGACTCCGGTTCGACGTCGAGGATTTTCGCGCCGTGGAGGATCGAGTTGCAGGAGTCGTAGAGCTTTTTCATCTTCGCCGCCTCGCCCCTCGACATCGACCTTATCTGCGCAAGGTCGTTGGCGACCGAGTTTTCGCCGTCCGGCGCGGCGGAATAGTCCACGCCTCCCCAGTTCGCCTTGTCCTGTTTGGCGATTTCCGCATCTGAAAGTTTCTTCGGTTTCGCCGCCACCGTCAAAACGGCGGCGCATACGGATAAAAGCAATGGCAGTCTTTTCATTTCAAATTCCTTTCTTTTTCAGAATCTCTGCTGATAGTCGAGCACGTACCAGCGGCCGCCGCCCTTGCGCCTGAGCCTGTGCGGGTGCGGAGAGCCCAGCTGCTTGCCGTTCTTGTCGTACGCCGTGGATTCGACAACGGCCTCTTCGATTTTTTCGCCGCCGATTTTCTCCAGCGTCTGTTTTTCGCTGTCGTCGAGGAAGAAGTTCTGCAGTTCGTTGTCGCTGTCAAACCCCTTCTGCACCGTGATTTTGGGCTTGGAGAACGTTGCGTGCACGTATTCGCCGTGGAACCGTTCCTGGTGCAGATCCCAGAAGTAGCGTTTGGCTTCGTCCTCTCCGTACGCGCCGTCGGCGTATCCCGGGTCGATGCACTGCAGGTAGAGCTTGTGGTTCTTTTCTTTGATCGCCGTCATGAAAATCTCCATGAGGCGGTCTGGTTCCACGTCGCGCGGTATCTCCTTGACGGTGTACCAACCCTGTTTGACCGCTTCGACCTTCTCTTCGCCGATGAACCGCCCGGACGATTCGGCGTCCTTGTCGCGCACGGCGACGAGATGTCCGGGGATCTTGATTGCGACGGGCTTCAGCACCCATCCGTAGTAGAACGAGCCGGGGCCTTCCTCGCCGCACAGCGGATTCTCGGCGGCTATGCCGGAGATTTCGGCGAGAACCGTCCATTTCTTCACATCCTGCATGGAAGAGTCGACAGTCCTGCGGTAGCGCTTGGCCGCTTCGTACGGTCCCAGCCAGTCCCTGCCGGAAAGATTGACGAACCAGTAGCCGGAAGACGGCTTTCCGCACCAGATATATTCGCCGGATGCGCCGTAGAACTGTTTTGCAGGATATTCCACGTCTTCCAGGAGGACGTATTTCCCTTTCAGCTCCTCCAAGGAAACCTCCGCGGAGTCTGGAGCGGGAAACGCTTTTTCGAGCATTCCTTCTTTATGGGATTCGGTTATGCGCGTCCACTCCTCGTCGCCGAGTTTGGAGATGAAGGCGCGCAGGTTGTCCTCGTTGTGGAGATACTGCGTCCATTCCGCCCGTATTTCCGTATAGTTCCCTTTGGAGCGCTTCAATGCCGATTTCGTGCGCCGGAAAAGATCCTCCACGCGCGGATCGTCTGGAAACTGCTGTTTCAGCGCGCGCACTTTTTCGAGCGCTTCCCGCTGCGAGCGCCAGACCATTTTCTCGCCGCCGCGCTGGAGGGATACTTCGCGCTCGAATTCGCGCACATAGTATTCCGCCTGGCCTATCAGCCTGTCTGCGGCTCTGTTCTCCTGGGCGGCCTCGACACTGCAGATTGCAGAATATGCGGCGGCCGCCGCCATTGCGGCTCCAAAGCGGAGCTTTCCGATTTTTCCGGGTAACATGCAGTTGCCTTTCCTTGTCGCTTTGCAGAAACTGTCGGATGCCGCAAGTTTAGCACAATTCCGTTTCCCGCAATGCGCCTGTGCGCCAGGCGGAAACAAAAAAGCGCCCAGTTGCCACGCGCGGGGAAATGTGGCATACTTGCGGTGAAATTCCGCAGGCGCGGAATGCAACCTGAAAGCGAGGAAACCATGCCAGGCTGGACACAGATACTGCTGCTGCTTGTAATCATTCTCATTCTTTTCGGCGGAGCCAACAAGCTTCCGCAGCTTGCGCGTTCGCTCGGCAAGTCGCTCGGCGAATTCAAGAAAGGCCGCGTCGAAGCCGAGAAGGAGCTTGACGAAGCCATAAACGAGAAAGACGCCAAGTCCGTCGCGAAGAACGCGACGGCGAAGGGTGCGGAGACTGAAGCGTCCTGACGGACCGCTCCGCCGCAGGCGGACATGAACGACATACTCCGCCGCAAACTGTCGAACGTCCCCGTCCGTCCCGGATGCTATATCATGCGGGACAGGCGGGGCGAAATCATCTACGTGGGAAAGGCCGTCAATCTGCGGCGGCGCGTGCTTTCCTATTTCCGCGCGGGGGCGCGCCATCCGCCCAAAGTCCGGTCGATGGTCAATTGCGTGGAGGATATCGAGTTCCTCGTGGTGCGCAACGATGCCGAAGCCCTGCTGACCGAGGCGTCGCTCATAAAGCGCTACAAACCGCGTTTCAACATCCTGATGCGCGACGACAAACGGTATCTCGCGCTCCGCGCCGACCCGGGCGAGGATTTCCCGGGTTTTTCCGAATGCCGCATCGTGCGCGACGACGGAGCGCTTTATTTCGGCCCGTTCCCGTCTTCCCCCGTAGTGCGTGCGGCGAGGGATTTCGCGGAGGAGCATTACGGGCTGCGCTCGTGCAGGGTCCTCGTGCCGGACGCCGAAACGCACAGGCACTGCCACGAAGACGTTGTGCGGCGCTGCTCCGCGCCCTGCATGGGGCGGATTTCATCCCGCGACTACAAGGCGCGTTTCGACGAGGCCTGCGCGTTCCTGCGCGGCGAGCGCCCCGAGACCCTCGCCGCGCTGAAAGACAGGATGCGCGAGGCCGCCGGGAAAGGCGACTACGAGGAGGCCGCGCGCCTGCGCGACATCCACGCCGCGCTGGACGAACTGATCCGCAGCCGCGCCAGAGCAAGGAAGACGCCGGAAATGAAGCGCGAAGAGGCGGCCGCCGGACTGCGCCAGCTCGCCGCCGCCGTCGGGCTCGACAGCCCGCCGCGCATCATAGAATGCGTGGACATATCGAACCTTTTCGGAACGCATTCCGTGGCGTCGATGGTTGTCGCCGTTGACGGAATCCCCGACAGGCGGCGCTACAGGCGCTTCAAGATAAAGACCGTGGAGGGCGCGGACGATCCGCGGTCCATGGGCGAGGTCGTTTCGCGCAGGTACAATCCTGAAGGGGAACTCGCCGGGAAGAACCCCGACGCATCGCTTTTCATCTGCGACGGCGGAATAACGCAGCTGCGCGCGGCGCGGCGCGCGTTCGCGTCCGTGGGCAGAAGCGACATTCCGACATGCGGACTTGCCAAACGGATGGAGGAGATCGTCCTCGACGACGGCCGCGAACCGGTTCTGCTGCCGCGCGATTCGCCGGCCCTGGCAATCATCACCCGGCTGCGCGACGAGGCGCACAGATTCGCCATAACATACCACCGGGCGTTGCGCGAACGCACGATCAGGGAATCTGCGCTCGACGCCGTCCCCGGCATCGGCCCGGCGAAGAAGACCGCGCTGCTGCGCACGTTCAAATCCGTGCGCGGGATAGCGGCGGCCGGCGAGGATGCCGTGGCCGCCGCCGCAGGCGTGAATATCGAAACCGCCCGCGCGGTTCTGCGCGCGTGTTTCAGGAAATGACGCGTCCGCCCGTCCGCCGCCGTTATGCTATACTTCGCGCTTTGGAGAAAGGCCAGAAAATGCCAGTCGAATCAAACGAATACCGCGACCAGCGTCTTGCAAACATGAAAGCCCTTGAAGAGGCGGGCTATCCGCCCTACGGGCGCAAATTCCCCCACACGGACCTCGCAGAGGCCAGAGCGGGCTTCGTGGAGGGCGCTCCGGCGGTCGTGGCCGGGCGTCTTATGACGATACGCCGCATGGGAAAGATGAATTTCTGCACCATGAACGACGGAACCGGGCGCTTCCAGCTGATATTCAAGCGGGACGAACTTTCCGAAAAGGCGTTCGCCGCGTTCAAGCTTCTCAACCTCGGCGACATAATCGGCGCGGAAGGAACGTTTTTCACCACGCAGAAGGGCGAGAAGTCCCTTGTCGTCAAAGAGTGGA
>CACYEO010000053.1 GCA_902773475.1 uncultured bacterium
CATGCCGTTCGGCGCGCTTCCGCCGGGATTCAATCCGGACGCGCTCGAAGAAGACGCGAAAGCGGCGGCGATGTCGCAGGAAGACGCAAAACTCGCCGAGGAGGCGCAGGAGATCCTCGGCAAATCGCGGCTGTGCGCCTTGAACGTGAATGCGGACGGCAAAGCGTTCGCGGGCATTTCGCTGACGGACGGCAAGGAAACGCAAAGCATATATCTTTCGGAAGGCCAGGAGCAGTACGGCGTGAGCATCCTGGAGATCGATCCGTCGAACGGAACGGTCAAAATAGCCAAAGACGGAGTGGAGGCGATTCTTTCGATGGACGGGCAGACGAAGGCGGCACCTGCGGCCCAGGCCGCGAACGCGGAGCCCGAATCCGCGCCGCCGGGCGTGGCCGACGGCAATTTCGGACGGAGACGGCATCACAGGACGCGCTTTGAACGCTCCGGCGAAAACGGCAGGGCCGGAAGGACGCGGCGCTCGTTCGCCGCCGACCTGCGCGCGCGCCGCGCCGAAGAGGCCATGGCGCGCGAAGCGCGTGAAGAGGAAAACCGCCGCCGCTCGGAGGAAGTGGCGCGCCGCGAACGGGAAGTGAAAGAGGCGCGCGACGAACAGCGCGCCGAATTCGAGGCCATCCGCGAAAGCCTCATCAGCCTGCGCGCGGAACGCGAAGCCGCCGAACAGGAGCGCCGCGAACGCGAGGGGAACGGCGACGCGGACGGGAACAATTTCCAGCCGCCTGACTGAGCAAACTGAAACCGGGCACTGCAGACAACGCCATGAAACTGGCATCGCTTGACGAATTCCGTGAAATCCTGCGCGCCGAAGGCCGCTATTCGACCCCGCCGGACGGGCGCGCGCCGAAGCCGCTCAAGCCGGGGATCCTGACAACGCTGCGCTACAACGCAGCGGTGTTCAACGTGTTCCCGCGCTGCGCGGTTGCGGAAGCCCGCGGAAAACTAACGACAGACAGGTGGGCGCACGTCTGCTGGTCCGCCGTGAAAACGGCGGAGCGCTTCGGGGGAACTTTCACGTGCGAAGGATGGCGCAACGCGGAGGAAGCAGTCGCGAAAAGCCCGGTCGTGTACGTGGCGAACCACATGTCCACTCTCGAAACCGTGATCCTGCCGCCGATTCTGCTGACATACGGGCCGTTCAACGTGGTGGTCAAGGCGTCGCTGATGCACATGCCTTTCCTTGGAAGCGCCGCGATACACATGGGACTGATCCCTCTTACCAGGACGAATCCCCGCAAAGACCTTGTGACGCTGCTTGAACGCGGCTCCGAATGCATATCAAAAGGCAGTTCCATGCTGATATTCCCGCAAGGGACCCGGCAGGAAACGTTCTCCGCCGCGAAATATTCGTCCATCGGCGCGAAACTCGCGGAGCGCTGCGGCGTCCCTCTCGTGCCGATAGCGCTGCAGACCGACCTCGAGAAAAAAGGAACCGGGCTTTTCAAGGATTTCGGGAAGGTGGATCTGTCGCGTCCGCTGCGGTTCAGCTGCGGCCCTGCGATACCGGCGGACAAGGCCAACGGCGGCGCGAAGGCGGCGCACGCGAAATCCTTCGAGTGGATTGCGGGCAAGCTGCGCGAATGGTCGCTCCCCGTGGAAGACGCGCCGCGGTCCTCCGCGCAAATCTGACCGTCCGCGCCCCACAGTCCCGCCGCTATCGGCCGCCTAAACGTTCTCCCGTCTCTCGTCCGGCGTCTCGCGTCCGGCTCAAACACGCAAACATTCAAACACTCTTTCCTTTTACAACACCTTGCACATCAACACCTTGTATTATGGATTTTGCACTTGCAACCGCGTGAGGGTATGGTAGAATATTGACCCTTTTGAAAGGGAGGGGGAGGAACGACAATGTGCATAATGCTTGATATGCCTCCTGCAATGGAGCAAGAAGCGAAGGATTTGGCATCCGTCCAAGGGACAACTCTCGAACGGATGCTTCTTGATCACATTGAACAAGACTTGGCGAGAAGGCGCATGGCAAAAGAAACAATGTCGAAGCTGGACCATCTTGTTGAAAAGACGAGCCGTCGACTGAATGGCAAATCTTATGTATTCAATCGTGCGGACGCCTATGAGCCGGAGGCCTGCCTGGCATGACGTTTCTCGACACAAACGTCTTTGTGTATTTCGTTGATGGAAGAGCTTGCGAAAAACAAGCCATCGCCCGAAAATTGATAGAAAATGCTCTATCCTCCTCGCGATATGCAATTTCCGTTCAAGTATTGAACGAGTTTGCGAATGTTGCGATGAAGAAGTTCCAAATGGATGAAGGCGAGGTAGTGGAATACATAGAAGCTTTTCATCAGATAAAAACCATTCCTCCATCGGTTGAGCAAACATTAAACGCCTTGTCGCACAGGAAACACTACGGCATCCAATTCTATGATTCGCTGATTGTCGCGGCGGCTGAGCATGCCGGCTGCGACGAGCTTGTGACAGAGGATTTGAACGACGGGCAGATATACGGCTCTGTCAAGGCCGTAAACCCGTTCAAAAATTTTGGACAAACAGGCCGGCAAACAAAGGGCGGCAAATAAATCGCAAAAACCGCTTGATTTTTCCGGCGGGGGTGTGGTATACTTCTGCTTCATCCTTTCGGAAAGCAAGGAAACACACATGCCGACAATCAACCAGTTGATAAGAAAAGGGCGCCAGCCGCTCGCGAAACGTTCCAAATCGCCTGCGCTCAAAGAGTGCCCGCAGCGCCGCGGCGTATGCCTCGTCGTCAAGACGATGACGCCCAAGAAGCCGAACTCGGCGCTCCGCAAGATCGCCCGCGTGCGTCTCACCACGGGCTATGAAGTGACCGCATACATCCCCGGAGAAGGCCACAACCTGCAGGAACACTCCGTCGTTCTCGTCCGCGGCGGCCGCGTGAAAGACCTTCCCGGCGTCCGCTACCACATCGTGCGCGGCGTTCTGGACTCGCTCGGCGTGAACGGGCGCAACCGCAGCCGTTCCAAGTACGGCGTGAAGCAGCAAAAAGGCGAAAAGAAGTAAGAGGTAACGGCAAATGTCACGTCGCGCCAGAAAAATCGTCAAACGCGTTTCCACCGACCCCAAGTACAATTCCGAGCTCGTCGCGCACATCATCCGCGTGCTGATGAAGGACGGAAAGAAGACCGTCGCCGAACGCATCGTCTACGGAGCCATCGACCGCATCGCCGAAGACATCAAGAAGAATCCCGGCAAGTTCAACCGCGACGCCGAAAAGAAGGATCCTTCGCAGGTCGTCTCCGATCCGCTCGAAGTCGTTTCCATCGCGATTGAAAACATGAAGCCGAAGGTGGAAGTGAAGACCCGCCGCGTGGGCGGAACCACCTATCCGGTTCCCGTGGACATCAACCCCGTGCGCCAGCTTTCGCTCGCGCTCCGCTGGATGTCGACCTTCGCCGGCGGCCGCAACGGCATGCCGATGCCTGCGGCGGTCGCGGCTGAAATAGCCGACGCCTTCCAGGGACAGGGCAACGTCATCAAGAAACGCGATGACGTCCACAAGATGGCTCAGGCCAACAAGGCGTTCGCCCACTACGCCTGGTAACAGCCGTTCTATGCTTTCCGGAACAAAGAGCGCGCCTCCCGGCGCGCTCTTTCCATTTAATCCGGCGGTCGCAGCTTCATCCGCGCGCGGCCGGCGGCGAATCGAGAACGGCGTCAGCGCCGTCGAGCGCGCCGGGGCCGCCGTAACCCCACGCCGCGCCGATGGCGAACGCCCCGTTCGCGCGGGCGGCTTCCACATCGCCCGCGGTGTCGCCCACCACTACCGCGTCGCCCGGAGCTATGCCGCGTTCCCGCAGCGCGTCCGCGAAAAGGACGGGTTTGGGCCTCTTTGCGGCGGGGTTCATGTCTCCCGTGTACAACCCGTCGAAAAGCCCGTCCCAGCCGTAGCGCCCGACGAGCCGCACGAGCGGCGCCATGCGCTTGTTCGAAAGGATGAAAAGCCTGCGACCTTCCGCGCGGAGGCGCCGGAGCCATTCTTCCGCTCCCGGGTACGGAACGGACAGGGCGAGGGGTGACGAATCGTATTCGCGCTTGAAGGTTTCGCGTATTTTTTCGAGCATGGCGGCGGAAATGCCCGGGAAAAGCGCGCGCGAAATATCGTCCAAGGAAGGACCAGTGCGATAGACTTTGGCGAAACCGGGGCAGTCGAGGCCGAGGGAAGCGAGCGCGCGAAGCCATGTTCCGCGTATATCCGGCTCCGTGTCCGCCAGGGTTCCGTCGAAATCGAAAAACCAGTTGCGCACGTTGAATGCGGCATTTGCATCGGTTTCCATCCGCAGCTCCTTCAAAACACATACAGGCGGGACGGTTCGTTCTGGGACAGCGCCTCTACCGGGATGTCCGCAAGCCCGGCGGCCGAGCACGCCTCTTTCGCGGTCTCGAGCGCAAGGCGCGAGGCGTTGCATTCTTCGGAAAGATGCGCAAGCAGGAGAATCTTCAGGCGCGGCGACGCCGCCGAGCGCACCAGATCCGCCGCTCCGTCGTTCGACAGGTGCCCCGACCGTCCCGCAATCCGCTGCTTCAGACTCCACGGACGGTTCGATCCTGAAAGAAGCGCCATGTCGTGGTTCGATTCCAAAACCGCCGCGTCGGCGCGCGAGAAAGCGTCGCGTACGGATGATGTGACGCACCCGAAGTCGGTCGCGACGAAAAGATTCTTCTCCCCGTCGGAAATCAAGTACCCCACAGTATCGGCGGCATCGTGCGGCACGGAAAAGGCCGTCACGGAAAAACCGCCGGCGTCGAAAGACGACGCCGTTTCAAAAAGCTTCCATCCGCCGCTTACGCCGCTGCGCGCCTCCACGGCGTCGGCCGTGGCGCCGTTCGCGTAGAACGGGACCGACGGAAACCGCTTGCGGAACGTCGCGGCGCCGGAGCAGTGGTCCGCGTGGTCGTGGGTGAAGAGGACCCCCGCGAGACGCGAAGGATCGAAAGCGCAGGCCTTCATGCGCGCGAGCGTTTCGCGGCAGGAGAGCCCGAGATCCACGAGAATCGAAGACGCGCCGGACGATACGGCCAGGCAGTTGCCTTTCGACCCGCTTGCGAAAACCCTCAAGCGCATGGCGTCACGTTCCGGCGGGCGCTCCCGCGCCGGTTCCGGAATTCTTCACAAGACGGTAGTAGTGGATGAACTTCGCTATCACGTCGTCTCCGGTGACGTCCGCTATCGTATGCTGGTCGCCGCGCAGGAGCGTTTCGTACTTCGCCGTGTGCGCGCCGCGGTTCACGCGCACTTCCGCGCACGGGAGTATCCCGTCGGCGGCGTAGTGCTTCAATATCCGGAAGGATATTTCGTCCACGTTGTCCGCCATCACCTGCAAAGTCGCGGACGCCGGCGCGCGGCGGACCTTCGCCTCGCGCGAAGGGATCGACGCGAACTCGCCGGCGACTTCCTCCAGCGCAGGCACCGCCACCCTGTCCAGGAAATCCTCGAACGCGGCGTTTTCCTTTTCGGCGCGCGTGACGCGGACGCGCTCGTTCACGATTTCGCGAAGTTCCATGCGCCAGCCGTTTTCCATTGCAAACCTCCGTCTTCCCCGGAAACCCTTCAGCGCGAAAGACCCGCGTCGGCCCGTTCGACCTTCGCGCGCAGCGTACGCTTGTGTTCGTGGAACTTTTCGCGCAGCGCGGGATCGGCGGTTCCGAGTATCTGCACCGCGAGAAGCGCGGCGTTCGCCGGGCCTGCGCCGCCGCAAGCCACAGTGGCCACCGGCACGCCGGACGGCATCTGGACGGTCGCGTAAAGCGCGTCGAGACCGTTGAGCGCGCCGCCGGCCACGGGGATACCGATCACAGGCAGGACCGTCCCGCCCGCGAGAACGCCCGCGAGATGCGCCGCGCCGCCGGCGGCGGCGATCACCACCTTCAAGCCGCGCGCCTCGGCGGTTTTCGAATATTCAAGTGCCGTTTCGGGCGTCCTGTGCGCCGAAATGACGCGCGCCTCGTACGGCACGCCGAACGATTCAAGCGTTTCCGCCGCCTTTTTCACGACGGGCCAGTCGGAATCCGACCCCATCACTATGCCTACGAGCGGCTTTTCGCCAACTGTCATTTTTCTTTCCTTTCTTTCATGCGCCGGACCGCGCGGAACGGATTATAGCAAAGGTTGGCGGCGGACGCACGGCGCGGCCGGCCTCTTCGCGGGATTTCAATAATACGTTCTGCCGTACACGAGTATCTTCTTCAGGCCCAGAGAGGCTGCTGGGCCGTCGGGCATTCCGCACTTCACGAATTTCGCCCGCACCGGCGCCTTTGAAAGATCTACGCGCGGATCGACCGCTTCGCCTTGCGACTTGAACACTTCCTTCCAGTCCTTTCCGTCGTCCGAAACCCATATCGAAAGGCGCGGAGCGGAACCTTTCACCGCGATGCCTGCGACATCCGCGTGACCCGCAAACGACACCTTGGCCCACGGCTCCGCCGACGCTTTGGTGGAAAAAAGCCGCTTGCGCGCGGGATCGACCGGCGTCAGATCCGTCACGCGCGGATAGTCCTGCGGCGTGTCGTCCCTGCCGCCTGCGGAAACGCCGAGAAGCGCGTCGGCGGAAATAAGACGCGCGCCGAAATCCTGCGCAGGCACGGCTTCTCCGGGCGGGGGAGGGTCTATGCGGTCGCGGATGGAGGCCACGGCGCGGAATGAAAGCCTGTCTTTCAGGCATCCGGCCTTGAGAAAAAGCCTGCGCCAGTCCATCTTGCCGCCTCCGCCGACGAGTCCGGCCGCGGCGGAGACGAAGGCGTCGAGCGACTTTCCGTCCTTGGCGAACCGCCCTATCGCGCATTTAAAGGTGTGTCCCAGATAGAAACCGGAATTTTTGTTGGCGGCCACCGCCGCCGCAAGTATGTCGATCTGGAGGTCTTTGCGCCTGCGGAATCTGTTGAGCGCGCGGTCAAGCGCGCTGCGGCTGTAGTTCATCTCTTCGGCTATGTACGAAGACGGCTGCGGAAGGGCGGCGATCACGCGTTTCGTCTCCCCGGCGAGCGCTTCCGGCGCCATGCCGCCCCGCTCCATCGCGGAGAGGGCCCGCTGCGCGAAATCCCACGAGACGAGGCGGCCTTCGGGCGCACCAGCGAAAAGTTCGTCGAGATACGCGCGCCACGCCGCCGCGTCGTACGGTCTGGACTCCATCGCGCACGTGTACGACTCCCACGCGGAAACGTTGTAGGGGCAGCGCAGCGCGGCCTTGCGGCGCAGCGCGAAAACCGCGTCCCGCGGCGCGCCGCTCTTTTCCATCCTGTCCGCGAGGAACAAGAGCGCTTCGGACGCATCGTGCGCCTTGCGGTCGGCAAATGCGCGTTCCACGGCCTGTATGTACTGGAAGCCGCTGCCCCAGAAGACGAACACGCCCTGAGTGAACGGGCGTATGTTGGAATATATCCGCCAAGGAGCGCCTTTGCCTTTCCTCAGCAGCCAGCAGCAGTGGCCCGGCTGCCCGGCGCGCTCCGCCATCAGGCCGTGGGCGTTCGCAAGGAGGGCGCCCCACATGGACTGTTCGGTGCATACGCCGCCCACGCGCGTGCGCAGATACTGCATCGGCAGTCCGGACGCCTCCCACGGGCGCATGAATTCCTTGGACCACTTGCTTGCGCCGAAACAGTTGCGCTTGCGGTACGGAACATTGAAAATCACATTGTGCACCAGGCGTTTCGGGAACGGGCGCGTGTTCAGATACAGCGTGTCCGCCGGATCGCGCGGCTGGCGCACCGCGAACCTCCATTCGCGGCAGTCCTGCTTCAGCGCCGCCGGATGGAACCGTCCGTATTGCGCAATCCTGCGGAAGGCGGCCCAGTGGCGGACCGTCGCGGTGAAATCGATTTCTCCGTTCTTCCCTTTGTGCGAGTTCAAAGCGACCGCAATCGTGATTCTGCGGCCGAGTTCCGTGCGCGACCATCCGTCCGTGTCGTTCAGCCATATCGCCATCAGCGTTTCGAGCGCGGAGGAAGGCTCGAACACAGGCCCAGACATGAAGAAATCGTAAAGCGCGCCGTCGTCCGACCAAAGCCTTTTGAAGCGTTCCGCGCCCCCCCGCGTCGCAAGGATTTTTTCGACCGTTTCCGCGCCGCAAAGATCTATCAGGCGCGAACGCAAAAGCGCGCGGAGCCTGCGCGAGCCTTTCTCAAAGTCTTCTCCGTCCGCGCCGGAACCTATCCGGGCCGTCTCTTCCGCCAGCATCCGCGCCGCGGCGCCTCTCGCCTCCGCCGCCCTGTCCGCAGGCAGCGGCGAGGGGAGGCGCACCGCAAGATTCACCACGCCGTCGCCGAATTTCCCCAGCCCGCGCAGAGGATCCCTGCGGGGCTGCGGCACGTTCTCGCCCATATCTTCGAGGAATGTGTACGCCGCCCATCCCCAGAAGGACGAAGGCCCGGCCTTGTACGCCGCCTTGAGCGCCTTCACGCACGCATCCCGTTTGGCGGGAACGTCTTTGTAGAGCGCGTATTCCGCCATGTCGACAGCCTGGCGCGCTTCAAGGCCGGCACGCGCCTGCGCCCCGGAGCGGAGCCCGGCTATAAACTCCGCGCCCTCCTTCCACTTTTTGTCGCGCGCGAAGGCCGTCGCCTTGAAAACGTCGCGCATGCCGTCTTCCGGGCGGTGCGGAAGATCCGTTTCGACATTTCCCGTCCTGGCCCGGGAAACAAGCGCGGCCGCCGACAGCACCGCGGCCGCGGCAAATTTGCGAATGTCCATTCTTTCCTCCTTGACCTTGCGTCAATACCTGCGGAATCTCGCGGCGATCAGCTTGAACACGCCGCGCAGGCCGGACGGCCACAGGCGGGTTCCCCGGTCCGTGACGAGACGCTCTTCGAAGCTTTTTTCGAGTTCCGGGAAAAACCGCAGCCCCGTGAGCGATTCTATGTCCTTCACCCGCACGATATTGCGCGTGTAGAAGGCGTTGCGCGGAATGGACTGAGGCATGAGCACGGCGAGAACGCGCACTTCGCTTTTCACGGTCTGCTCCGCTTCGTTCTCGGTCTGGTTCCGCGCGATGACGATCTGGAAAAACGCGTCGGGCACGTCGATGTCGGAATTGACGCCGATCTTTCCGCGCCTCCCGCCCGGAACCGCGCCCACGATCACCCAAATCTCGCCGTAGCGCTCCGTCCAGAGATCCGCTATGCGCATTTCGAGATTCGCCCACGGGCCCTGGTTCAGGTTGCTCCTCTGCGGGGCGATGTTGGACATCAGAAACGTCTTCTCCTGCTCGTCCCTGCCGTAGCGCGAAGCGATCGCGCGGTTCGGCGCCATGTGGCCGCGGTCGTAGTTGGAATTGGTGTAGTCTTTCGCGACGGGGGAGCGCGGCGCGTTCCGGTCCTGGCGGAAGCCCATGCGTTTTTCTTTTGAAGCCAGTTCGGGATAGGGGACCTCGGGCTTCACATGGTACGCCACCCACACCGGGCGGCGCAGGGACGGCGACCAGCCCACGGCGAAATGGTCGCGGTAGATTATTTCGATGTCTTTCGGCGCGGGCGCCGACACGCGCTGCGGAGCACCGGCGCCCGCGAAGAACATAGGCCGCTCCGGATCGGGGTCGGTGGATTCCTCCACGTCGAACACCACGTCCAGACCTGTCCAGCCGAGCGCGTCCGTGACGTCTCCAGTGCGGTAGCCGAACCATTCGAGCGGTCTGGTCACGAAAGACGGCAGCTTCGATTCCGCCGCATACATCCACTCCGGCGGGTGGTGCACGAACCAGTTGCCCGCGCCGCACATCGCGCAGAATGCGACTGCGGCGGAAACCACCGCGATGCGCACTATGCGGCGCGCGCGCCGCGCACCGCCGCTTTTCGCGGTTTTGCCGCCCCTGCCTTTGTCCCCGCGCTTCTCCTTCGCGCTCACTTGCCTTCCCCCGGCTGGTCGCCGCCGCCCTGCATGGCGGCAAATTCGTAGGTCTGCAGAATCGCGGACTCGAATTCTTTGATCGTGAAAAACTCGGTATTCGTGTCGCCCTGCGGTTCGGGAATCTCCGAAATGCGCGAACGCGAAGGCGGCTGTTCGAAACGCGCCACCATCGCCTTGTCTGGCACGATCACCGCCGCGGCATGGCGGATCGCGGATTTTTCGCGCCGTCTGGCGATGTCCGCGAACATGCCCGCAGGCCCGTCATGCGTAGATACGGGATTGCGGAACTCCGCTATGAAAGGATATCTGCGCACTGTCGCGCGGTCTGTCGCGCGCGCAATGCAGGCGCCGTCGTCGTAGCCGTGGAAAACATCGTACTGCGAAGACGAGAGAAGCGAAAGCGCGCGCAGAAACATGAGCCTGGCCATGTATATCCCGCGCAGGGAGGGAGCGTCCGGAACGCGCGAAGGCCGCAGGATCCGCGGCGGGGCGAACACGCCGACGGAGCCGCCGAGCTGCGGGACGGAGTCTTCGCGCGGAACCACGATATCGACGCCCCAGCCGGCGCCGAGGAGAGCCTGCACGGTCTCTTCGACGCGCAGGCGGAAAGACGCGCCGCGGAAACCGCGCGCAGGGGCGAATATCAGCGCTTTCGGCATGAAAGGCGTATCCTGGAGAGGCTCAGCGCCCGTCGTCCAGTTCTATGCGGATCGTGCGCGATTTCATCGCGGCGCGCTGCGCTTCGCTCGCGCCGCCGGGAATTTTCGGAAACGGATTGCGCGACGTCCCCAACTCCGATGTCGCGGGAATCGATATCTTCGTCCCGCACGCAGGACATTCGGACTGCTGTCCGATCATGTCGAGCGACGCCTCTATCTCCTGCCGGCACGACGGGCAGAGAAGCGACACAAAGCCGTCTTCCGTCTCGTTTTCTTCCATGTTGCACCTCGGATTCTGTTGCAGAGGAAAATTCCGCCGTTATGATACCGCATTCCGCGCGGAAAAGCGAGTGGAAAACGCCGGAGGCGGCAAAACGCCCCGCACCGGCCCGCCGCGGAAAACGCGCGCCGCTTGCCCGGCTTCGGCGCGCTTTGGTATAATCCGCGCATGAAAAACGATTTGCGTGAAATCGAAGAATGCGTCGAAGCGCTCAAACGCGGCGAAATAATCGTAGTGAGCGACGACGAAGACCGCGAAAACGAGGCGGACTGCATCTGCGCGGCGGAATTCGCCACGCCTGAAAACGTCAATTTCATGGCCTCGCGCGCAAAGGGCCTGATATGCATGCCGATGAGCCGCGAATGGACCGCGCGCCTCGATCTGCCGCAAATGGTGGGCCGCAACACCGACAACCACCAGACTGCGTTCACGGTTTCCATCGACCACGTCTCCACGCGCACGGGGATTTCGGCGGTGGAGCGTTCCGTCACCGCCATCAAGTGCGTGGAAGACGGAGTCTCGCCCAAGGAGTTCCGTCGCCCCGGCCACATGTTCCCGCTCGAAGCCCGCCCCGGCGGAGTCCTGCGCCGCGCCGGGCACACGGAAGCCACTGTCGATCTGATGCGGCTCGCCGGGCTGAAGCCGTGCGGCCTGTGCTGCGAGATAATGAGCGACGACGGCACCATGGCGACCGGCGCGGAAATAGCGGAATTCGCGGAAAAGTGGAAACTGAAACGCTGCACCATAGCCGGCATCATAGCATGGCGCAACAGAAACGAAAAACTCGTAGAGTGCGTGGAAGACGTGGATCTGCCCACGGACTACGGGCATTTCAGGCTGCGGATGTACAAATCATGCACTGACGGGCTTGAACACCTTGCGCTGACAATGGGCGACGTGGCCGACGGCGCGCCCGTCCTCGTGCGCGTCCACTCCGAATGTCTCACGGGGGACGTTTTCGGCAGCGCGCGCTGCGATTGCGGGCACCAGCTGCACGGTGCGATGTCCATGATCGCCAAGGAAGGCCGCGGCGCGCTTCTCTACATGCGCCAGGAAGGCCGCGGAATCGGCCTGGAGCAGAAACTCCACGCCTACAAGCTCCAGGAGGGCGGACTCGACACGGTGGAGGCGAACGTGCGCCTCGGCTTTCCGCCGGACCTGCGCGAATACGGGGCGGGCGCGCAGATCCTTTCCGATCTCGGAATCTCGCGCCTCCGGCTTCTGACCAACAACCCCAAGAAAATCAGCGGCCTCGCCGGATACGGGCTTGAGATAACCGAACGCGTCCCTATCGTCGTCGATCCCACGCCTTTCGACAGGCGGTATCTTGAAACAAAACGGCGGAAGATGGGACATCTGATCTGAGCGCCCGTCCGCGCGGAGACTGCGAACAATGAAAAAATACCGCTGTCCGTACTGCAAAAAGGAAATCGATTCTCCGCACGGCAAATGCCCGGGCTGCGGCAGAATCCTCCGTCCGCCGGAATACGCGCCCGGCGCGGCGGACAGGCGCGCGCGCAGAAAGAAGATCGATGCGATCCGCCGCAACGCGGAGCGCGAAAAAGCCGGAATGTCCTCCGCGCCGTCCCTCAGGCGCAACCCCGCGTTCTACCTTGTAGTCATAATGGGCCTCGCGCTGCTGGGACTTTCGCTGGTGAACGTCATGCGCGGCGGCGGGGACGGCGCGCCGTCGGGCGACCGCAAGATGCTGCGGGCGATGCAGGGCGCCGACACGATCGCAGAGGCGCTGGGCCGGTTCAAGTTCCACGCCGGAGAATACCCGGACGACACGATTCACGAAGGCATCGGCGCGCTTGTCATGAAGGAGGTTCCGCGCCACCCGGACGCGCTGGGGCCGTATCTGCGCGCCCAGGGATGGATCCCGGGCGAAAACGGCGCGCCGGCGCGGCCGGCGCCGATACGCGATCCGTGGGGCAATCCGTACGTCTACGAACTCTCCGGCGACGGCGAAACCGCGTCTGTCGTTTCGTTCGGCCCGGACGGCGAGCGCGGCACTTCCGACGACATCGCCGCACACCGCGAAGCGTTCGAGAAACCCTTCACAAACCCTTCCTGGACCAACGACTGGGTGCATTACACGAAACGCGGGATAATAGTGAAAGAAACGCCGCCGGAAGAACGCATCCGGGAAGACAGGGGCGAAGCGCTGCTGCCGTGGCTTCTCGGCGCGGCCGGCATCCTTGGCGGGCTGCTTCTCGTCCTTTC
>CACYEO010000054.1 GCA_902773475.1 uncultured bacterium
AACAACTTTCCTTTGGTGCGCGCTCGTTGTTTTTTCCAGTTGTTCCGGTTGTTTCCAATCTCAAACCGCATGGGTGAAAAACACAGAAGCGCCCCAGGCGGGAGTGTTTTCGGCATGGCGTTTTCTGTTGCGCCGCAGGGCGGGGTTTTGGTATCTTTTGCACCGGACGTTTCCGCCTGCGCACAACGCGCGGAGCGAATGCCCGAAAGCGCAATACGCGCGGAAAGCACGGCAAACAATGAAAAAACTCCTCGCCGCAGCCGCTGTCGCTGCGATGTCTCTGCAAATCTTCGCCTCGGGCGCGAAATCGCGCGCGGAGGCTCTCCACGAAAAACTGTATTCCGCCGACAGGAACTACGTATTCGTGACAATGCACCGCGGCGACTGGCGCCATGCGCCGGAAAACTCCGTGGACGCCATAAAAGGCGCGATCGCGATGGGCGCGGACATCGTGGAGCTCGACGTGGCGCTCACGAAAGACTGCCATTACGTGCTGCTGCACGACGGCTCGCTCGACCGCGTGTCGAACGGCAAGGGCAAATCCACGAAGTACACGCTGGAGGAGATACGCAAATTCCGCCTCAAAGGCGTAGACGGGAAAACAATCACCGGCTACAAGATCCTGACGCTCGAAGAAGCGTTCGCCCTCACGCGCGGGAAGATACTTGTGAACATCGACAAATTCGGCCGCGACCCGAAGGGCATCGCCGAATTCGTGAAGAAGCACGGCATGGAGAAGGAAGTGATCCTGAAGGAACGCTTCTCTCCCGAAAAGCTCGAAAAACTCGTCGGCCCCGAAATCTGGAAGGACATGGTCGCGCGGCGTCTGACCTACATGCCGATAATCTGGATCAACAAAGAGCAGAAACTGTTCAAAGAGTGGGAGAACAGCGAACTCAAGCCCGTCGCCTACGAACTGTGCATCAAGAAGGAAAAACCCGCCGGCGTCCTGAAAAAACTCGCCTCCAAAACCGGCAAAGGCGGCGCGCGCATCTGGATCAACACGCTGTGGGACGAGCTCTGCGCCGGACGCACGGACGAGCGCGGCTACAAAGGCGACACGGAAGGCTCGTGGGGATGGTGGCTCGAGAAAGGCGCTACGATGATCCAGACCGACAGGCCGGAAGAACTTTTGAAGTATCTAAAAGGCAAGGGCCGCCGCTGAAACGCGGCCCGGCGCAATATCCGTCCGCGTTCAATCCCGGCTGCAGTCCGCCTTCCGGCGGCGCAGCCGGTTTTTCAACGCCAGAAGCGCAAACACCGCGCCGACGGCGACAAGGGGCATCGAAAACATCTGCGCGCTCGAAAAGAGCGCGTTCGCCGGGCGGTCGTCGCCGCGCATGTACTCCAGGCAGAATCTGAACACTCCGTAGCCGCAGAAATAAAGTCCCGTGACGACACCGGGGCGTCTGCCGTGGAAACGCAGATACGCAAGCAGGAGGATCGCGAAAAGCAGCAGAAGCGCGGACGCCTCGAAAAGCTGGGACGGCAGCACCGGCAGCGACTTCAGCGCGGGGGAGGAGAGAAGACCCGCTTTCCACTGCGTATACGAAGCGTCCGACAGCGGCGGAAACGACAGTCCGAAAATTTCGCCGGCCCTGCCGCATTCCGAAGCGAGCCTTCCGAAACAGCATCCGTTGAAGAAGCATCCCAGGCGTCCGAACGCGTGGCCGAGCGGAAGCGCGACAAGAATGAAATCGGAAAATTCGAAAAATCCGATTTTGCCGCGCCGTCTGAAGTACATGGCAAGAAACGCCGCGACCGCCCCGGCGAACCCGCCGTAGAAAACGAGCCCGCCGTTCCAGACCATGAAAATCGACAGCCAGTCCTTGTCGAATCCGTCCTGATGCCAGTATTCGACCACATGGCATATCCGCGCGCCGGCGATTCCGGCGAGCAGCAGATTCATCATGACGCCTGAAATTTCGCATCCGGGCGGAAGCACGGAAAAGCGTTTGTTCATCCTGTCGAGCACGAACAGCGACGCCATGAAACCGAGCGCCATCATCGCGCCGAAAGTATGGATCGTCACCGGACCCAACGAAACAAGCTCCCTGTACACTGCAAACCTCCCTGGATCGTTTCAAAGTTTTCTCAGCACGGACACGGCGAGAATCGTGGCGTCGGCGTCGGAAAGTCTTCCCGGCGTATCCGCCGGGCGCGGGTCTTCCCACCAGCCTGTTCCCTGGCGGACGCGCTGTGCGCCGACGAGTTTCAGGGCTTTGGCCTGGCGCGAAAGCCCTTGCAAAGCGAAAACTTCGTCCGCAGACTGCTTTTGCGCGGAACCGGAAGAACCCGGAGCGGGCTTCGGCTGCGGATCGGGGACGGGCGCGGCGAGCCAGACGTCGGCTAGTTCGAGCGCGCGGTCGACCTCGTTTCTGAGAGAAGGCTCGAGCGGGGCGTCGGGGGAAGGCGCAAGCGGCGCGAGCGGCGTCTGCACAGCGGGCGGAGGGGGCGTGGCGCACCATCCGGCGGAGCATGCGGCGGCGACGGCGGCGGACAGCAGAATTGTCGCGAATCTGTCGTTCATACGGCCTTTTCGATTTTTTCGCGCAGGCGCGCGGCGGCGGAAACGAGAAACGGTTCAGGCGTGGACGCGCCGGACGTGACGCCGAACACTTCGAGCGGGGGAAGTTCGAGCGCTTCCACTTCTTCCATCGTCCCGGCGCGGGCGGCGAAACGCGCGCCTGCGGCGAGAGCCGTCTCCGCAAGTCTGCGCGTGTTGGAACTTGCGGGAGAGCCGAGGACTATCACGCCCTGTCCGCCCGAAAGCACGAAATCGGTGACAGCCTTCTGCCTGTCGCGCGTTGCATAGCAGACAGATGCGGCATCGGTGGTGCGCAGACGGGGGAAGACTGCGCGCAGCGCGGACGCGATGCGCTCCACATCGCCGGTTCCGAGCGTCGTCTGCGCGACCATTCCTATTTCAGAGTCGCGGGGGAGGGGCAGGGCGGCGGCATCTCCGGGGGAGTCGACTATGAAAACGCCTCCGGCGGGCGCTTCGCCCGCCGTGCCTGCGACTTCGTCGTGGGATGCGTTTCCGGCTATCACCACCGGAATGCCGCGCGCGGCGTAGGCGCGCACTTCGCGGTGGACCCGCATTACGAAAGGGCATGTCGCGTCGATCGTACGCAATCCGCGCGCCGCGGCTTCTTCGCGCACTGCGGGCGAAACGCCGTGCGCGGAAAAAAGAACCGTCGCGCCGCGCGGGACTTCGGCGAGCGACTGGACGAAAACCATGCCGCGCGAGACAAGTTCGTCCACGACCATCGCGTTGTGGACAAGTTCGTGGAGGCAGTAGACCTTCTCCCCGTCCGGACGCGGCGCGGCAAGCGCCTTGAACGCCGCTTCAACGGCGGCTTTCACGCCGGAGCAGAAGCCGTGGGGTTCAATTATGCGCAGGACCGGCACGTTTAACCTCGTCCCAAACCCTGTCCATTTCCTCGATAGTGCTGTCGCGCATGGATTTTCCCGCCGCCCGGAAAGCCGCCTCGACCGCGCGGAAACGGCGGGAGAATTTGTCCGCCGCGCCCTGCAGCGCGGATTCGGCGTCGGACTTCAGGAACCGCGCGTAGTTCGCGACGGAGAAGAGCACGTCGCCGAGCTCCTCCTTCACGCGCTCCGGCGTTTCGCCGGAGGATACGGCGCTTTCCAGTTCGTCGAGCTCCTCGCGGATTTTCGCGATCGCGCCGCCGGAATCCTTCCAGTCGAACCCGACGCGCGATGCTTTTTCGGAGATGCGCTGCGCTTTGAGAAGAGCCGGAAGCGCGGACGGGACGCCGTCGAGCGCTGACTTGCGCGTTTCCTTCGCGCGTTCGCGTTCTTTGATCAGTTCCCAGTTGCGCAACACGGTCGACGAATCCCCGGCCGCAACGTCGCCGAACACGTGCGGATGGCGGCGGACGAGTTTGTCCGAAACTGCGTTTGCGACGTCGTTGAACGTGAAATCGCCGCGTTCCTCGGCCATCGCGCACTGGAAAACGACTTGCAGAAGCACGTCGCCGAGTTCTTCGATGTAATGCGCCCTGTCCGCGGGATCGTCCATCGCCGACAGAAGTTCGTACGTCTCTTCAAGCACGCACGGCTTCAACGTGCCGAGCGTCTGTTCGCGATCCCACGGGCAGCCGTCCGGCGCGCGCAGGCGGCGCATGATGGCAAGAAGCCGCGCCGCGCCTTCGACCTGTCCAGGCGGCGCGGGCGGCGGCGGGGGGCGGCGTGTCTGCTGTTCCACTTGCTTCACGCCAGGTGCATTACGCGCAGGATTTCGTTTGCGCTTTCCGCGGAGAAACCGTCGATTTCGGCGTCGGAGCCGCCGAAATCCTGCCATGCCGTCCGGGGGGAGGGCATGCACACCGCGGACAGTCCCGCCTGGAGAGCGCCGCGCACTCCGAAACCGGAGCCTGTGACGGCTACGGAGAGAGGCGCGCGGAGTCCGGCCTTTGTGCAGGCGCGGGTCCATCCGTCGCGGCGGAGGCATCCGTAGGACACGGAATCGTCTGCGACGACAATCACCTGTCCTTCGGGGAATTCCGCGAGAAACGGAGCGAACGCTTCGGGATCGGCGCGCGTGACGATCGCAACGCGGACGTTCCTGGCGGCGAGCGTCTTGACAAACGCCTTGAAGCCGGCCGTGATTCCGGCGGCGGCGGTTTTGGAGACGTCCTTCTTGAATTCATCCAGAAGCGTCTGGGCCATTTCAGCCGACGATCCGGAGCCGCCCTCGCGCTGGAGCAGCAGGGAAAGCCCCGTCTGGACCGAACGGTTGAGAAGGTATTTGGCCTCGATCCGGCAGGAAAGCTCCACGCCGGCGCCGGAAAGAAGCCTGGCGGTTTCGTCGAAAAGTTTTTCCCCGCCCGGCACTGCGGTGAAATCGTATTCGACCGTCACGCCGCGCTGTGTGGCGGAGGCTCCCTCGGAGCCGGCGGCGGCGTCCGCCGCAGTTTCGATGTTCAAGTCTTCTGACATTGCAAACCTCTTGTCTTTTGTCTGAAACCGTTGCACGCTCAGGGGAGGGGCTGTCCGATCGCCTGGAGAAGCGCGCGATACCTGGGATCGGCAAGATTGAACGGTTTGCCGCCCTTGATGCGCGGGAATTCGCAGGCGCGGATTTCATCGCCCTTGTCTTCGTCCTGTCCGATTACGCCGCCGACGCCTGCAAGGGCGCATTCAACGGCCTTTTCGGCGCAGGCGCGGATGAGATCCAGATCCTTTGCGATGGGGGCGGAGGCGCGGGCGTAGTAGCCGCTCTTCTGGACCATCGTCTTTTCGGCGCCGAGCTTCTCGCCGAAGCGTTTCGCGAACCATGCGCCGACATTGACCTTGTCGAGCCGGGGATGGCCGAACGCGTCCACGGGGACTTCTTCGCCGCGCGATTTCATCTCGGCGATGATTTCATTCACGCAGGCGCCTTCGGAAACGAATATGTTCACGCAGTCGTTCTCGTCCATCGTCTTGCGCAGGCGGGCGGCTTCGCCTTCGAGATCGAACGGAGCCTCGGGCACGTAGACCGCATGGACGTCCTGGCGGGCCGAAGTAAGGCCGAACTCGGGCAGGAATTCCATCTTCGCGAGTTTCTCGCGGTAGGCGACGGCAGTCGCGGCGGTGAGCCATCCGCAGTTGCGGCCCATCACTTCATGGACGATGAGCATGCGCGGGTTGGCGGAATTCTCCTTCACGACGTGCGCGAAATAGTCCGCGCCCTCCTCGGCCGCGGTCCATGCGCCGAAAGACTGCTTTATGGGATAGACGTCGTTGTCGATCGTCTTGGGCAGGCCTACGACGGTGAGACCGTAGCCGTTCTTGGCAAGATACGCCGCAAGGTCGGCAGCCGTCGTGTTGGTGTCGTCGCCGCCGATCGTGTGGAGGACGTCCACGCCGTCTTTGACGAGTTGGTCCGCCGCCACTTTGAGCGGGTCTTCGCCTTCCTTGACGAGACCGCGCTTCACGCAGTCTTTGACGTTGGTGAGTTTCACGCGGCTGTTGCCGATGGGGCTGCCGCCGTGCTTCGTCAGGACAAGAGCGTTCTTGCGGACTGCATCCGTCACGGGTATCGACTCGCCCTTGAGAAGACCCATGTAGCCGTTTATGTAGCCGATCATTTCAACATCGGGGGCCTTGCGCGTGTACGCATCTATGAGATACCCGATAGAGGAGGAGAGACAGGGCGCGAGACCGCCTGCGGTCAGAAACGCCACTTTTCTTGTTTTTGCCATTTTAACCATCCGTTGTTCTTGGTTGTCCGCCCCGGAATGTCCGGGGACGGAAAAATTCGCATCGCGGTCAGCCGATCTCGCGGAGAACGTTCACGGTCTCCACTGCGGCTTCCACTGCCGAGAAGCCTTTGTTGCCCTGCTTCGTTCCGCAGCGCTCCACTGCCTGTTCAAGGTTGTCGGCCGCCACCACGCCGTTGATCACCGGTACGCCGGTTTCAAGAGCAATCTGCGAAAGCGCGCGGGCTACGGTTTCGTTGATGAGGTCGGCGTGGGGGGTGGCGCCGCGCACGACCGCGCCGAGGCACACGATCGCGTCGTACCTGCCGGATTTCGCAAGCCGGTTCGCCGCCACGGGCAGTTCGTTAGAGCCTGGAACGCGCACGACATCGAGGTCTTTCGCGTCCGCTCCGAGACGGGAATAGGCGTCGGCCGCGCCTTTTACGAGCTGATCGACGAGAAAGCCGTTGAATCTGGCGGCCACTGCGGCGATTTTGACGCCTTTTGCTACAAGGTTACCGGAAATTTCACGCATCTTCGCATTCTCCGAATTGGCTGGAAGGAAA
>CACYEO010000055.1 GCA_902773475.1 uncultured bacterium
CGCGGGGCCTTGCGGCACCGCTCTGGCGACTGCCTTCGGCAGCGCTCTTAGGTCGGTGGATACGCTTTGCAGTTCGCGCACCTCTCTCAAAGTTGTTTTTTCCAGTTGTTCCGGTTGTTTCCAATCTCATCTCAAACCACCCGGGAGAAAAACACAGATGCGCTCTCCCGCGGCGGACCTGTTGCAAACAGGCGCGGTAAAGCATAAACTCTTTTCCGCGTCTTGCGTCACAAGGCGCTGAATCCCGGAGAATACGATGCAACAGCTTGAAATCGCGGGCAGAAAGTTCCGCTCGCGCCTTTTTATCGGAACCGGCAAATACTCTTCGCCGGAGAAAATGGCGGACGCCATCGCGGCCGGCGACGCGGAACTCGTCACCGTGGCGCTGCGCCGCGTGGATCTTTCGGACAGCGAAACGGCCGCCGCCGACCCGCTCCTTTCGCGCATCGACAAAGACCGCACGCTGATCGTACCCAACACGTCCGGCGCGCGCACTGCGGAAGAAGCGGTGCGCATCGCCCGGCTCGCCCGCGCAGCAGGCGGATTCGACTGGATAAAACTCGAGCTCACGCCCGATCCCGTCCATCTGCTCCCGGACCCGGTGGAAACGCTCAAGGCTACGGAAATCCTCGCAAAAGAGGGATTCAAAATCCTTCCGTACATGAATGCGGATCCGGTGCTCGCGAAGCGCCTGGAAGAAGCCGGCGCCGCCGCCGTGATGCCGCTCGCCGCGCCCATCGGCACGAATCTCGGACTGCGCACCGCCGACATGCTGCGCATAATAATCGCCAATTCGTCCGTCCCCGTGGTCGTGGACGCCGGACTGGGACTGCCGTCCCACGCCGCCGCCGCGATAGAAATGGGGGCCGACTGCGTTCTCGTGAACACGGCCATCGCCGCCGCAAAAGATCCGGTCGCGATGGCGCGGGCCTTCGCCCTGGCGGTCAAAGCGGGCGAACTCGCGCGCGACGCCGGCCCGCGCGACCCGTCGCCGGCAATGTGCGCCACGGCATCTTCCCCGCTCGACGGATCGCTTTTCTGACAATTCCCGGGACATCCGCAATGGAACCTAAAACAGTCTATCTCGACAACAACGCCACCACGCGCACCGCGCCCGAAGTGACAGAGGCGATGATGCCCTACTTCGGCGAACTCTACGGCAACCCTTCGTCCATGCACGCCTTCGGCGGACGCATAGGCAAGGCCGTGTCCGAAGCCCGCGAAAAAGTCGCGGACTTCTTCAACGCGCACCCGGAGGAAATCGTTTTCACCTCCTGCGCCACGGAATCGGACAACACCGCGATACGCGGAACGGCGGAATACTTCGGGAAGACATCGAAATTCATCACGACCGCCGTGGAGCACCCTGCGGTTCTCCAGCCGGGGCGCAGACTCCGCGCGATGGGGCACGAATGCGTTGAATTGCCCGTGGATTCCCTTGGACGGCTCGACCTCGACCGCCTGCGCAGCGAGCTGAAAGGCACGAAAAACGCCATCGTTTCGATAATGTGGGCGAACAACGAAACCGGAACGGTGTTCCCCGTCGCAGAAGCCGCCGCCATCGCGAAAGAAGCGGGCGCGATATTCCACACCGACGCCGTGCAGGCCGCGGGCAAGATACCTCTCGACATGCAGGCGGTCCCGGCGGACATGGCGTCGATTTCGGGACACAAATTCCACGCGCCGAAAGGGGTGGGGGCGCTTTTCGCGCGCCGCGGAACGCGGTTCAAGCCGTTCATGCTGGGGGGGCACCAGGAAGGCGGACGCCGCGCGGGAACGGACAACGTGCCTTACATCGTTGGGCTCGGAAAGGCCTGCGAAATCGCCAAGGCCGCGATGGAAGACGAAAACAGGCGTCTCGCCGCGATGCGCGACAGGCTTGAAAAAGGCATTCTCGCGACGTGCCCCGACGTGCGCGTGAACGGCGATCCGGAACACCGCCTGCCCAACACGCTGAACGTGGCGTTCGAATATATCGAAGGCGAGGCGATAGTCTACAGGCTGTCCGACGAAGGAATATGCGTGTCTACCGGCTCCGCCTGCGCGTCCGGCTCGCTCGATCCGTCGCACGTCATCCGCGCGATGGGCGTTCCTTTCACCGCCGTGCACGGTTCGATACGCTTTTCGCTGTCGCGCTACACGACGGACGCGGAAATAGACTACACGCTCGAAAAGCTCCCGCCTATAGTCAAAGGCCTCCGCGCGCTCTCCCCGTTCGGCCCCGGGATGGATCCAACGACATTCGGCGGCTGAACCTTTCCGCCGCCCGCCGCGTTTACATTTTCACCATGAAAATACTGAAAAACGCGGCGGCGTGCGCCGTATCGCTTTCCGCTCTCTCGGCGTCCGGCGCCATGGAAACGCCCGAGCCGGCCACAAACACCACAGCCGTGCTTTCGCCTATCGTGGTGGAAGCCACCGCCATTTCGAAATACCGCCCCGAAACGGTGAACGGCGGCACGTTCACGGACATGCCGCCGGAGAAACTGCCGTGCGTGGTGGACGCGCTGACGGAAGATTTCATACGCGAACACAATCCAACCGATCTCCACGACCTTTTGAGGTACGTCCCGGGAATCGAATCCGGCGGCAAGTCGCTTCTCATCCGACAGCCCGGCACCTTCACGATCCGCGGCAAGGGCGGCGCGACCCCGATGCTCGACGGCGTCCTGCCGGTCGGCAGCGGCGCGGGTCTTTTCATGGATCCTTTCCTGATGGAGCGCATAGAAGTCGTCAAAGGCCCGATCGGTTCGCTCAACGGCGGCGGCGGCGCGGTGCAGAACGCTTCCGGCGGCGGAGGCTCCGTCAACCTGTACGTGAAGAGCGCAAAGCTCGACAAAGACGAAATAAACCTTCAGGAGAACACGTCCGCGGGCAGGCGCACGCAGCGGCATCGCGGCATGGCGGACGTGAACGAGACGTTTCTGGACGGCAAGGCCGCGGTACGCGTAGTCGGTACCGCAGACTATTACGAGCCGACATACATCCACGAGGGTTCCCAGAAGGGAGCGCGTCCGCGCGAGTCGTTCTCGATAGCGCCGAGTTTCATTTTCGAACCGAACGACAATGTCCGGTTCGGTCTGAAGACGATGTTCCAGCAGGTGGACCAGCCGAGCTACATAGGTGTGCCGGTATGGCGCGGGAGACCCGGCGGAGGCTATTCGTGGTACGAGTCGTCGTGCCGGCGCGGCGACCGCTCGAAGATAGAAAGTTTCCTCGTCAATCCCTGGCTCGAC
>CACYEO010000056.1 GCA_902773475.1 uncultured bacterium
CGCGGCAAAAAACCCCTTAAACTGTCCGACCGCTGCCAGCGCAAAGCAGAAGCGCGCGCGAAGGCAATCTGCAGACGCTTCAACCACAAAGGCGCTTTCGGCGGCCTTGGATGCTACAAATGGAAGGCCGAGAACATCGCCAAGGGCCAGCGCTCGCCCCGCGCCGTGGTACGCGCCTGGATGCGCTCCAAAGGGCACCGCAAAAACATGATGTCCGGAAAATACGACTACATGGGCGTAGGATACTGCCGCGGCCGCTGGGTGCAGACTTTCGGCGGCGGGAAAACCAGAGTCTGGGGCAAGAACAAACCGAAGAAAATCATCCACCGCCGCCCGAAAAAGAAAAAAGTGAAAATCCGCAGGTAACCGGCCTTCAAATCCGCCGGACGGAGGGGAAATGGGATTTTTCAAAGCATACGACATGCGCGGAACGTTCGGCGTGGATTTCACGTTCGACACCGTCCGCGCAGTCGGAATGGCGCTTCCGGGAATCCTTGGCGCGAAAAAGTTTCTTATCGGACGCGACATGCGGCTGACTTCACGCCGCATGCGCGACGCTCTCGTCGCCGGGCTTATTTCGGCAGGAGCCGAAATAGACGATCTCGGGCTCGCTTCCACGCCAATGGTCTATTTCTTCACGGAAAAGACCGATTGCGATGCGAGCGTGCAGATTACCGCTTCGCACAACCCGGCTTGCGACAACGGCATGAAAGTGTCGTTCGGCAACGCGCTTCCGGTGGGATATTCAAACGGACTCGACCGCGTAGAGAAGGCGGTCGCCGAGATTCTGCCGCCAGGCGTTCGCGGGCTTCCGCCCCCGTCCGTGGAAATCCCGCCCGCCAAAAACGCCCCCGACGCGAAACGGCTTGCGGAATATACCGCCTGGCTGAAAGAGCGCGCAACGGACTTCTCGGGGCTGCGCTTCGCAGTGGACTGCTCCAACGGAATGGCATCCATATTCGCGCACGCCCTTTTTGGAGAAGGGCCGCTCTATCTCAACGACACGCTTGACGGCACGTTCCCGGCGCACTCCCCGAATCCGCTTTCAGACGAGGGGAGGGAGCAGATTTCCCGCGCCGTGCGGGAGCAGAAACTCGATTTGGGAATCGTCTTCGACGGCGACGCGGACAGAGTGATGTTCGTGGACGGCGACGGAAAATTCGTGCAGCCGGACTATCTGATTCCAGTCGTGGCGCGCCGCGGTCTCGCTGAAGAGCCGGGCGCCGCCGTGATACACGACGTGCGCACGTCGCGCGCGGCGATAGAGACGCTGCGCGGGAATGGCGCGCGTACAGTCATGGGGAAAGTGGGGCATGCTTTCGCCAAGCCGCTGATGCGCGCGGAAAACGCTCTTTGCGGAGGCGAACTGGCCGGACACTACTACTTCCGCGAATTTGCCGGTTGCGACTCCGGAGCGCTGGCCGCAGTCAAGATTCTGGACGAAGCCGCGGAATCGGCGGCAAACGGCGTTTCATTCACCGGAATGATGCGTCCGATCGTCTCGAAGTACGCCAACTCCGGCGAAATGAACTTCAAAGTCGCCTACATGGGAAAAGCCGTCAACGATGTTCTGAAGACCGCCAGATCCCTATCGCGCATGACGGCTGAATCCGACATCGACGGATACCGGCTCGAGTTCGAAGAAGGATGGGTATCCATCCGCAAATCGAACACGGAACCATATCTGCGGCTTATCGCTGAAACTGACACTCCCGAAAGGCTGGCCCGCTGGAAAGCGGCGCTCTGCGAAACGGCGGAACGCAACCATCCATGAAAGAAAAGGCGGAAAACAGATGACAGATACCGGATGCGGCGGCGCGAGCCGCGCAATGGCGGCATTCGCCGCCGCAATAGGGGTCGCAGCGGCATTCGCCGCCCCGGCACGCCAAGCGGCGGACTGCGACATCATAATCTACGGATCTTCGCCAGCCGCGCTCTCCGCGGCAATCCAGGCGAAGAGGATGGGAAAAACGGCGGTGGTCGTTTCGCCGGAAACCCGCATCGGAGGGCTCACGACGGGCGGCCTCGGCGCTACAGACATCGGAGACAAGGCGGCGTTCGGCGGAATCGCCCTTGAATTCTACAAAGACGTCGCGAAGTGGTATTCCGATCCAGACCATATTTCCGTCCAGTTCCCGGACGAAGCCAGGCGCAAGGCCGTAGCGGAGGGAATCGCAAGGGACGGATCGAAGTGGACGTTCGAGCCTTCGGCCGCGCTTGCGATTCTCGAAGGCTGGGAGAAGCGCGACGGTCTTGACATAAGGCGCGGCGAATGGCTCGACCGCAAGAACGGCGTAGTCAAGAAGGACGGAAAGATCGTCTCCATAAAGACGCTCTCCGGAAACGTCTATTCCGGCAAGATGTTTATCGACGCCACCTACGAAGGGGATCTTATGGCCGCGGCAGGCGTTTCGTACACTGTCGGGCGCGAACCCAATTCCCTCTACAAAGAAACGATCAGCGGCGTCCAGCGCCGCGAGGCCAAGTACCACCAGATAATGGACAATGTGGATCCGTATGTTGTGAAAGGGAAACCCGAAAGCGGCCTTCTCCCCGGCATAGAGCCGTTCGATCCAAACGAGAAGGACGGCGACGGCGACCGCCGCGTCCAGGCGTACTGCTTCCGCATGTGCCTTACTGACAATCCCGAAAACCGCATTCCGTTCAAAAAGCCGGCGAACTACGACGAAAAGGAATATGAAATCCTCTTCCGCAACTACGAGATGGGGCAGGAGAAAAACGGACTCCCGTGGATAAACTCCAAAATGCCAAACAGGAAGACGGACACGAACAACCGCACAGGCGTCTCGACCGATTTCGTCGGCCGCAACTGGGAATGGCCCGAAGCGTCCTACGAACGCCGCGCCGAGATATTCAAGGCGCATCTCGACTATCAGCAGGGGCTGATGTGGACGCTCGCAAACCATCCGCGCATTCCCGCGAAAGTGCGCAAGGAAATTTCGCGCTGGGGAACGTGCAAGGACGAGTTTCACGACGGGACCGGCGACGGCTGGCAGAGCCAGCTCTACGTGCGCGAAGCACGGCGCATGGTAGGCGATTATGTAATGACCGAGCATGAATGCCGCGGCGACCGCAAGGTTTCGCGTCCCGTCGCGATGGGCGCGTACACCATGGACTCCCACCACGTCCGCCGTCGCGTCACGGCGCACGGGGACTTGCGGAACGAAGGCGACGTGCAGGATTCGCGCCGCTACAGCGCGTGGGGGAAAAACGCGGCGAAACGAGCCTCGGGCGGACGCATGAAGCCTTACGGAATCGACTATGGCGCGATAGTGCCGAAACGCGGGGAGTGCGCGAACCTGTTCGTCCCCGTTTGCCTTTCCGCGTCGCACATGGCATTCGGCTCGATACGCATGGAGCCAGTCTTCTTCGCGCTCGGGCAGGCCGCTGGAACCGCAGCGTCGCAAGCGATCGACGCGGGAATCCCGGTGCAAGACGTACCGTACGCTCCGCTGCGCGAACGCCTGCTGAAAGACGGCCAGAAAATTTCATTGAAATGAACACGCCGCGCCATGCGCGACAGACAAGGAACCGACTACCATGACAAACACAGTTGAAACAGCCGAAACAGCCTGCGACCTCGCCGAAAAAGCCGGAGAAACCTTCTCAGGGCATATCGACGAAGGTGCGCAACTGGTGAACAAGATATGCGAATGGGTTTCGGAAAAAGGAATATCCTTCGCAATAAACCTTGCCGTCTCGGCGGCCATTTTCCTTCTTGGGTGGCTCGTCATAAAGTTGATTTCCGCGGGCGTGCGCAAGGCGCTTCTGAAGCCTGGCGCGAAGAAATCGCTTTTCGCGACATTCGTCGCTTCGGTAGTGACGAAAACCTGCTGGGTCCTGCTTGTGATAATGGTTCTTTCGCGCCTCGGACTCGATGTCGCGCCGCTGATAGCCGGACTCGGCGTGACAGGATTCATTCTCGGTTTCGCGTTCCAGGAATCGCTCGGCAACCTCGCCTCCGGCATGATGATTGCGCTCAACGAGCCTTTCAAGGTGGGTGATTTCGTGAACGCGGGCGGCCACGCCGGCACGATACGCGAGATGAACATGATGGCGACGGTAATGACGACGCCGGACAACAAGCGCATCGTCCTTCCGAACAAAACGGTCTGGGGCGGCCCTATAACAAATTTCTCGGCGATGGAAACACGGCGCGTAGACATGCAAATAGGCATCGCATACGGCGAAAACATCGCCAAAGCGCTTGAAATCGCAAAGCGCGCGGTCGCTTCCGTCCCCGGCGTCCTTGAAGATCCAGCGCCCGCCGTCACGGTCGCTTCGCTCGACTCCAGCCAAGTCACGCTAAACATACGCCCGTGGGCGAAAAACGCGGATTACTGGACTGTTCTTTCGTCCACCCTCGAGCGCGTGAAGGCCGAATTCAACAAGGAAGGCGTCGAAATACCGTTCCCGCAAATCACGGTGCACGAAGCCGCGAAGCGTTCCTAGGAAGAAACGGACGCGCCGCCCTTTGCGCGCAAGACGGTCTCGCGCACTGCAAGCGACGCGAGGGCGAACCCGAACGCGGCCACAACATGGACCGCCGTTCCGTTGACCCGCGTTCCATCGGGCATGATGCAGGCATCCGCCGCGCGCGGTTCGTCCGACCATACGCATTTGAAACCGCGGCAGGGGAAACGGCCGGTTTTTTTGAACCGCGCGCGCAAGGCGCGCGCAAGGCCGTCGCCCTGGACTTTTTTAAAATCCGACGCGCGTATCCTGAACGGGTCGAGCTTCAGCGCCGCGCCCATGGACGAAAAAAACGAAACACCGGGGCATTCAAGCGCGCGGCATACGAGTTCCGCCTTGTCAGGAACGGAATCAATCGCGTCGAAAACGAAATCAAAAGATGCAAGATTGAAACCGGACGCGGTTTCCGCGGTGAATCTTTTGAATACAGGGTCTATCTCCGCGGACGGATTTATATCCCGCAGACGGCGTGCAAGCGCATCGACCTTGATTTCACCGACAGACGACGAAACGGCGGCGGCCTGCCGGTTAACGTTCGATTCGCACACCCGGTCGAAATCGACTATCGCGATGCGTCTCATCCCGGTACGCACAAGAGCCTCTGCGCACCATCCGCCGACGCCGCCCGCGCCGAACACAATCGCGCGCGCACCGGCGAACAACCGCGCGGCTTCAGCGCCAAGAAGCATTTCTGTCCTTGAAAAAAATCCACTATTTCCCATTTCACCGGATCCTTCGCACATTCCCGCACCGCAATACTGCATGACACCAGCGGCATTTCAGGCGGATCAGGGAAGCGTGTATTGAAGCGAACAATTCGGTTGGAGTATATCAAAACGGATCATGCGCAAACCGCGCGAAAATCGTTCGCATGGCACGCGCAAGACGCGTCACAGGCGGCTCTGGCGGCGCGGCGGGACTGTGGTATGCTGAGAGCATGAAAAAATCCTGCTTTTGCGTTGCCGCCGCCGCAGCATTGGCGGCATGGACGTCATTCGGCTCTGAAACATTGAAATGCGCGATGGAGCGGCTTCCGCCCGGCAGCGTGAGACCGCAAGGATGGCTCCTCAAACAGATGGAAATGCAGCGCGACGGACTGACCGGCCGCGCCGAAGAGCTGTACGTCGACATCGGCAGGAGCGACTGGCTCACCGGCGGGAAGCGCGGCGGGCAGTTCGCGTGGGAGCGCGGGCCCTACTACGTCAAGGGGCTCACGGCGCTTGCGTTCGCGCTCGACGACGCAGAACTCAAGGCGCGGGCGAAAAAGTGGATCGACGCATTTATTTCTTCACAGCGCGAAAACGGGGACTTCGGCCCGAGGAATCGCAACTGGTGGGCGAACATGATAGTCCTCTGGACGCTCCGCGACTGGTGC
>CACYEO010000057.1 GCA_902773475.1 uncultured bacterium
GTCATCGGCGGCAGCGCGCAGTCCGCGGAGTTCCGCATTCTCGGCGACGACTTCGACACGCTGAACGCCGCCGGTCTAGCCACGGCCAGAGACGCCGCGGCCGATCCGTCCTGCACGGACGTTGCGCACTCCATACGCATCGGGCGCCCGGAAACGCGCCTCTATCCGAAAAGGGCGGTTCTCAACGACCTTGGCGTGACCCCGGATGCGCTCGGCACCTCGCTCCGCGCGTCGTTCGCCGGGCTGAAGTGCTCTCGTTTCACCAAGGGCGACCGCTCGTACGATGTCCGCGTAAGGTTCGCGGAGAAGGATGGATTTTCGCAGGTCGGCGCGTTGAACTTTCCTGGTGCGGATGGAGTCCCCTTCGCACTTGATTCCGTGGCGCGGAAGGAACGCGTGATGAAGCCGGTGCAGATCGTCCGCTCTATGAAACGGCGGGCCGTGACGGTTTATGCAAACAATGCGCGCGGCTACGGGCTTGGCACTACCCTCGGCGTTCTCCGCGCGGCGGCGGGAAAGCACCTACCGCCCGGCTATGAGACGACCGTCGGCGGCACCGCGGAATACATGGACGAGACGTTCGGTGAGTTCGCACTTGTTACAAGCGTCGCGATCATCCTTACGTATCTGCTTCTCGCGGCAATCATGGAATCTTGGACGATGCCATTCGTCGTCCTCTTCACCGTTCCGTTCGCCTATCTCGGAATGTTCGCCGCTTTGTGGATCTCGCACACTACGTTCACGGTGTTCGGGCTGCTGGCGGGAATCATGCTTGTCGGCGTTGTGGTGAACGCGGCCATCCTCATCGTCGATGAGCGCACGATGCTTATCGCAAAAGGAATGGCCCCGCGCGCCGCGACGCTCAAGGCGTCCGCGGCGAAGTTCCGGCCCGTTCTGATGAGTTCGGCGGCGTCGCTCTTCGGAATGTTGCCGATGGCGCTTGGAAGCGGACTCGGATCCGAGCTCCGCGCCGCCATCGGCATTGGATCGGTTGGCGGCATTCTTCTCTCCGCCGTTGTTTCCCTGTATCTCATCCCCGCTTTGACGAGCCTTGCGCGCAGGTAGCCCGCGCCATGGCGCGCACGGCGAATTCCCGCCGCGGTTTGCGTATGCGTCTATGCGGCGGATGCGGGCGGCGGCGGTTCGCGGCGCAGGCCCGCGGACACGGTCAGACATGCCGCCGACGGGGCGGCGAGAATCGCCGCGACGCCCATGATCCATCCCGGCGCGCCTGCGGCGAGGAACGCGGCGAGCAAGGCCGCGAGAGTCCCGAAATACGCGATCTGCCCCGCGAAAACGAGTTTCGATCTTTTGCGCACCGCCGCAAAGCCTTCGACGCATCCGCGCAGAGCCTGCGCCGCAGGAAGCAGCGCGTACAGTCCCATGACGGTGCGTGCCTTAGGGAGGTGTTCCGGGGCGAGATTCTGGAATTCCGAGAAGTAGAAGCGCGCGGCGGAATCCGAAATTGCGAAAGACAGCGGAAGCACGGCGAGGCAGAGCCCCGCGCAGAGCGAATAGAGCGGAAGCCGGAAGTCCCGCGGCCTTTCCGGAGGAAACTGGATCGCCACCTGCTGCATTCTGAGAGAGCCGAATCCGACGGCGTTTGCGAGGCCTACCGTGAGGTAGTGCACGTTCAGCGCCGTCCGCCCGTCGGCGGACCGGCTGATGAAGAACGCCGCCACGAGCGGAGAGAGCGCGAGGAGAAGCCCTCCGAACGAAAGCGGGACGGCGAAACGGAACTGGCGCGCGGCGGAGGAGTCGCCGGCGGACGGACCGCGTTCCGCAGGGAGCGAGTCTACGAATTTCCGGGCGAACAGCCATGTAAGCCATGTTTCAACCCAGCACGCGGCTGTCGTGGCGGCAAGTCCCCACAAGTGGCCTGAAAGTCCGGCCGCGCGGAAAACGGGCGCGGCGGCGAGCGTCAGGATTATGCGGATGAATGTGGCGGCGTTCGCTTTTCCGGATTCGCGCGCGTTGAACAGCGCGACGAGCGGAACGTTGCGGAAGAAAAACGCGATTTGCATGAAGACGCCCCAGAAGAGCGTTTCGCGGGCGCGTCCTATCATGATATCCGCGCGTTCCGGCCCGCAAGTCCCTTCCATGTTCAGCAGGGCCCCGAAAATCCAGTTGGAAATCGCGGGTATCGCGAGCAGCGCCTGGATTGCCGCGAGCACTGCGGTGCAGGCGAAGTTCAGGCGGCGGAAAGCCGCGAAGCCTTCCGCCGTGCGCCCGAACACCATGCCAGTGGTTATCAGGCCTCCGCCGAGCGCGCCCACGAGGAACATGACGGTCTGCCCCTGCGCGAACGCGGTCAATTCGTCCACGCCGAGAGGACCGAGCGTTACGATCGAGGCTACGAGAGGATAGGTCAGGCATTGCGAAAACGCCTGGAAGAAAAGCGGCGCGTAGTAGCGCGTCACGCGCCACGCCGCAAAGCCGCCTGTCCTGTCAGCTTCGTCCATCCGTCCCGCCCGCGCCGCGCCGCCGCGCGGCGCGGCCTCAAAGAACCTTCATCTTGGGAAGATCCTGGATGTCCACCATGCCGACGACGCGGCCGTCTTGCGAACATACGGGAAGATCGTCGATGCGGCGCTTTTCGAAAACCCGCAGCAGATCCGCGGCGTACGCCCCTTCGTCGATGAAGACCGGCTTGCGCGTCATGTAGTCCGCGACATGGTCGTGCAGGATGTCATGTCCTTCCGACACATGGCGGCGGAAGTCGCCGTCCGTGAATATCCCGGACAGGCGTCCTTCCGCGTCCGCGACGACGGCGGAGCCGGCTTTCGCCTTTGTCATGGCCATGAGCGCGTCAAGCACGGTGGCGGATTCGCCTACCTTGGCGAGACGCGCGCCGGTGCGCATTATGTCCGTCACTTTCAGCACGAGCGCGCGGCCTATCGCGCCTGCCGGATGGTTGAGCGCGTAGTCGGATTTCTTGAACTCGCGCGCATCGATCATGACCATGGCAAGCGCGTCGCCCATCGCCATGGTCGCGGTCGTGGAGTTCGTGGGCGCCATGCCGAACGGGCATGCCTCCTTGCCGCACGGGACTTCAAGGGCCACGTCCGCAAGACGCCCGAGCGTGGACTGCGCGTTTCCGACGATTGCGACGACTTTCAGGCCGTGGCGCCTGACCGCCGGTATGAGCCGCACGACTTCTTCGGATTCGCCCGAAAACGACAGCGCCAGAAGCAGATCTTCCGCCGCGGTCATTCCAAGGTCGCCGTGCATCGCCTGGACCGGGTTGAGAACTATGGAGTTGGTCCCGGTCGAAGCGAAGATCGCGCTCATCTTCTCCGCGATGTGGAGATTCTTGCCGACGCCCGACACGACGACCTTGCCGCCGCGTTCTAGGCATTCAAGCATCAGCGCGATCGTCGCGGTGAACGTCCCGCCGAGCGATTCGCGCACGCGGCGGAGGCCTTCCGTTTCTATGTCGAAGACCTCGCGCGCGCGTTCCAGCATCCGTTCCGGCGTCATGACGCCTGTTCCGCGGCTTTGGCCTGAAGCATCGCGATGGCCACCGTGCCCACGATGTCCTCTGCGGAGCATCCGCGCGAGAGATCGTTCAGCGGCTTTGCAAGGCCCTGCAGGACGGGGCCGATCGCTTCCGCGCCGGCCAGGCGCTGCACGAGTTTGTAGCCGATGTTGCCGGACTGGAGGTCGGGGAATACGAGCACGTTCGCGTCGCCGCAGAGCGCGCCGCCCGGATTCTTCAGTTCGGACACGGACTTCACGAGGGCGGCGTCCAGCTGGAGTTCGCCGTCGACCGGAATCCCGGCTTCGGCGAAGCGCGGCTTTGCGAGTTCCGCCGCCTGGCGCACCTTGTCCACGAGTTCGCCGGCCGCGGAGCCTTTGGTGGAGTAGGAAAGGAATGCGACTCTGGGTTCGCGCCCTGTCAGGGCTTTGAAAGTCTTCGCCGAGGCGAACGCTATGTCCACGAGCTGTTCGGCGGAGGGGTTGGGATTCACGGCGCAGTCCGCGAATGCGAGAACTTCGTCGCCGTTCGGGGCGGGGCGGGCGAGATCCATGAGGAAGCAGGAGGATGCGAGCTTCACGCCAGGCTGCGTCCCGATAGTGTGGAAAGCCGCGCGGAGCATGTCGCCCGTAGAGGCGATCGATCCGGCCACGAGGCCGTGCGCGCGGCCCGTCTTCACCATCATGCCGCCGAAATAGATGCGCTTGCCCCTGAGCGTGGCGAGCGCCGCCGCGGCGTCGATTATCTTCTGTTTCTCCGGCGGCTTGCGCGATTCTTTCTTGTTCCACGCCTCCAGGTAGACGGCGGCGAGCTCCTCGCCGAGCGGCGATGTCGTGTAGTCTACGGTTTCGATGCCGCGATCCGAAAGTTTCAGCCCGGCCTTGGCTTCGGCCGCCGCGATTTCCTGCGGAGTCCCGAGCACGACAGGATTTGCGATGCCGCGGTCCTTGACCGCGCACGCGGCGGTTATGACGCGCGGATCCATGCCTTCGGGCAGGACTACCGTGCCTTTGAACAGTTTGGCCTTCTCGACAATTTCCTTTATGGTGTTCATTTCTTCTCCTGTGCTTGGAAAGTTCCTGCGGATTATACGCCATCCCCGGCGGTGCGTCAATCCCGCCGGCGGCGGTTTCCCGCCTGCACAGCCGTGGCGGCGACGGTGTTTACGATGTCGTCCACGGAACAGCCGCGAGAAAGATCGTTGCACGGACCGGCGAGTCCCTGGAGGACGGCGAAGCCCGATGCGCCGCCCATGCGCTCTGCGATTTTGTAGCCGATGTTGCCGGACTGGAGATCCGGGAATATGAGTACGTTCGCGCGGCCTGCGACGGGGCTTCCCTTCGCCTTGATCGCGGCCACCTCCGGAATGAGGGCTGCGTCGAGCTGGAGTTCTCCGTCGAGGATAAGATCCGGCGCGATGGCGCGGGCCGTCTCCGCCGCCTTGCGCACTTTTTCCACAAGCGGGTGCTCTGCGCTGCCTTTGGACGAGAACGACAGCATCGCCACGCGCGGCTCTTCGAAGCCGCAGAGCGTCCGGGCGGTCTCCGCCGTCGCCACGGCGATGCCTGCAAGCTCTTCCGCGTCCGGGCAGGGGTTCACCACGCAGTCCGCCAGGACGAGGAGTCCGTCTTCTCCGAACTCCGTGCGCGGGCTTTCCAGAAGAAACGCGGACGAGACGAGTTTCATCCCCGGAGCGGTTCTGATGATCTGCAGCGCCGGGCGGAGCATGTCGCCCGTTGAATGGACCGCGCCGGAGACGAGACCGTCCGCGTCGCCTTCCTTGACCATCATCATTCCGTAATACATCGGATCGGCCGCGAGTTTCGCCGCAGCCTCTTCGGAGAGCCCCTTCGCTTTGCGGAGTTCGTACAGGTCGGCCGCGTAAGTTTCAAGCCGCGCCTTGTTTTCCGCGGCCGCGATGAAATCCGGCGTGAGCAGAATGGGTTCCGCGACGCCTTCCGATGCGATGATCTCCGCCGCTTTCACTGTTCTCGCCTCGTCGCCTTCGGGCAGAACGATGCGTTTCACGGAGGCGCGCGCCTTCGCCTTGATTTTCTCCATTATCTTCATTCCGGTCTCCTTCCGGTCAAAGATCGATTCCTTCGAAACCCTGCCAGACGTCGCGCCCGGTATATGTTCGCGCTTCGCGTTTCCCGCGAAGCACTTCAAGCGCCGGGAGCGCGAGCGCCTCCTGCTCCATTTCGCCGGGATAGACTGAGACCGGCGCGATGAATCCGCATCTCGCCTTGACGCCCTCGACGATATCGGCGAAGCGGACGAGCCCCCCGGTCAGAAGGATGCCGTCGACCTTTCCGCAGAGAACCGTCGCCATCTCGCCGATCGTCTTGCTTATCTGGTAGATCAGCGTGTTCCATACGAGCGTCGCCTTTCTGTCGCCTTTTTCGACGAGCGCGTGGATCGTGTCGGAATTGGAAGTTCCGAAGAAATCGACGAATCCCCCGGAGCGGGTGCACCGGCGGCGCAAGTCTTCCGCCGGATGCGTTTTCAGGTAGTCGAGGACCTGCAGGACGGTCAGCGAACCGATGCGCGTGGGCGAGAATGGACCTTCGCCGTCCGCGCCCATGCTGCTGTCTACAAGCCTGCCGCGCTCGTGCGCGCCTACCGTGATTCCGCCGTCTATGTGCGCCACGATGAAGTTGCAATCCTCGTATCTGCGTCCGGATTTCGCGGCGTGGAACCCGGCCACGGCTTTCTGGTTCAGGCAGTGCGAGTGCGAAAAACGGTATACGCCCTTTATTCCAGTCAGCCGCGCGCAGTCGTTGAATTCGTCCACGTTCGTGGAATTCAGCGTGAATGCCGGTTTTCCGTATTCTTCGGCGAATTTCCAGGCGAGCATCACGCCGAGTTTGGCGGGATGTTCGGATCCGTCGACGCCTTTGGCCGCGTCGTCGAACATGTTCCGGTCGATGCGTATGATTCCGCTTTGCTGCGAGTGCATCCCGCCTCCGCGTCCGGCGAATGCGTCGATGGAGGCCGGATCCACGCCTTCCTCCTTGAGCATGTCAAGGATCACTTCGCGCCTGAACGGCATCTGGTCGTTCACGTGCGGGAATTTCAGCAGCACGGACGAATCGTGGAAGAGGTTCCGTTCGAAAACCGGCGTTTCGTCTTCGAACAGGCTGACTTTCGTCGAAGTCGAACCCGGGTTTACAACCAGCAGTCTGAACTTTCCGTCTTTCATCTTTCCACCTCTAACTTTTCAAGGCGGACAGTATAGCAAATGCCGCTTTTCCCCGCAGACGCGACACGGCGCTTTGGCGTTTTTCAACGGGTTCGCAGTGACAGCAGTCAACTTGGCGGAAACAATCTTGTCTCGCGGCATCGCTCTCTTGTTGCCGCCCCGATGTCTCGCGCTGCCAGAATCATAGAAATCTGGAACCCAGACGGGCGCGAGACATTAGACGCGAGACGCGAGTAAATTCTGTCTAAAAAAACAAGCATTCAAACACTTGTAAAATGTTGCCAATGTGCAAACATCCAGTACAAGCACCAATTTCAATTCCCGATTGGTGATTGGCAACACTCAACAGGTGAAAACGTGCGCCCCTGCTTCCGCCGCGCTTTGATTGACTTTTGCACCCTCGTTGCACCCATTGACTTTTCCCGCCGTTTCCACTAAGATACCGCCGTTTTCTTTCTTGAACGGCATGTTTTGGAAAGGA